>DATMJT010000110.1:0-6499 GCA_035553735.1 Pilimelia sp. | reverse complement strand
CGGTCGGCCTCGGCCTGGTGCTCGGCGCCTGGGTGGGGCGGGCCCGCGGGCTGATCGCGCTCGGCCTGGTGCTGGGCCTGGCCCTGGGGATCAGCACGGCGGCGGAGCACGCCGACGGCCTGCGGTCCCCGGTCACCTGGCGCCCGGCGAGCGTGGAGGCCATGGCGCCGCGCTACGAGGCGCACCTGGCCGACGCCCGGCTGGACCTGACCGACGTCGACTTCGCGCGGCGTTCGGCGTCGGTCCGGGTCGAGGTGAACGTCGGCCGGCTCACCATCGTGCTGCCGCCGGACGTGGACGTCACCGCGGTGGTCGACGTGCAGGGCGGCGAGGCGACCGTGTTCGGCCAGCAGTGGCGCGACATCGACCAGTTCCCCCGGACCGCCACCGACCTCGGCGCCGACGGCGCCGGCGGCGGCCAGCTCGAGCTGCGCGTGGACGTGATCGCCGGAAACGTGAGGATCCACCGATGAAGAGGCACCGCACCGACGCCGTCTCCCTGGTCTTCGGCGTGATCTTCGTGGCCGGGGCCGTCTGGTGGCTGCTCGCGCAGCTGACCGACCTGGCTCCGGCGGTCCTGGGTTGGCTGGCCGCGGGGGGCCTCATCCTCTTCGGCCTGCTCGGCCTGTTCGGCGCCCTGCGGTCCCGGCCGCGGCCGGCGGGCGGCGCACCGGCCGCCGAACCCGCACCGGCCGCCGGGTCCGCGCCACCGCCGGGCGCGGACGAGCCCGCCGGCACCGGCGCCGAGCCGCCGGGCGCGGCGAGCGGGTCGGCGAGCGGGCGGCCGGAACCGGCCGGTGCCGACGCCGAACGCGGCGCGGCCGGCTGAGCACGTCGGGCGGTGCCCGGACCGGGGGCATATGCTGGCTCACACAGCCGTTCTGTGCGAGGAGTCCCCACCCATGAGCCAATCCCGTGCCGCCATCGCGACCGGTCCGCTGGGACCCGTCCGCCTCGGGGAGCGCGCGGCCCGCGTGCTCACCGGCGAGCTGGCGCGGCACCGCGGCCCGAAGACGGGGCTGCTGGTCGGCGCGGCCGCCGGGTCGGCCGTGCTGGCCGCCGCGCTGGAGGGGCTGCTGCCCGGGGACACGCTCACCCTGGTGGCCGGGCCGCGGGCCGGCGGGACGGCGGGTGAGCTGCGCGACCACGTGGCCGGGTTGGGCAGCTGGCTCGCCGACCGGGTGCGGGTGGTGGAGTCACTGGCCGAGGCGGATCCGGCGGACGTGCTGGTTCTGGCCGAGCCCCTGATCGGCACCTCCGAGGAGGCGCGCACGGCGATCGACGGGGTGACCAAGTACCTCGCCGAGGGCGGGGTCCTGGTCGCGGTCGCCCCGATGTTCGGCGGCGGTGCCGCCGCCGAACTGGACCGGCAGGCCGCGCTCTTCGGGGTCGGCTCCTGCCTGGTGCTGCGCAACACGCCGCCCGTGCGGGTGCACCGGCTGCGGTTCAGCGCGGCCGACCCCGCGGTGGCGGAGCGGCTCGCGCCGGCGTACCGGCCGTCGAGCGTCCCGCTGACCCGCGGCATGCACATCGACTCCAACGGCGTCGCCGCCGCCGGCCTGGCGCTCGGCCTGGCGGCCCTGCTGCGGGCGCGGCGCCCGGGGTCGCGCTGGTGGCTGGTCCCGGCGCTGGCGGCCCCGGCGGTGGCGGCGTTCTTCCGCGACCCGCAGCGCGACCTGCCCGAGGCCGACGACGTGGTGGTGGCGCCGGCCGACGGCCGGGTGCTGTCGGTGGAGCGGGTGACCGACGACCGGTTCGGCCCGCAGCGCGACTTCCTGCGGATCGCGGTCTTCCTGTCGGTGCTCGACGTGCACGTCAACCGATCCCCCGTGGCGGGCCGGGTGGCCGACTACGTCGTGGTCGACGGCGGCTTCGCCAACGCCATGAAGCCCGCGGCGGAGCACAACGTGGCGGCGTACACGGTGCTGGACACCACCCGTGGCCGGGTGGTGGTGGCGCAGCGCACCGGCCTGATCGCCCGGCGGATCGTGCACCGCGCGCCGGTGGGCGCGCTGCTGGCCCGCGGTGAGCGGTTCGGTCTGATCCGGTTCGGTTCCCGCACCGACGTCTACCTGCCCGCCGACCGGGCCGACGCCGCCGTGGCGGCGGGTGACCGGGTGGTCGGCGGCTCCACGGTGATCGCGCGCTGGCGCTAGCGGCGCGGCCCGCCGTGCCGCACCGCGGCTGGCGGGCCACGCCGTAGGCGCCACGGCCGCGGGCGCGGGGCTACCCCATGCGCCGGTGGGCTACGCCGCGCGCCGCTGGCGCAGCCAGAGCAGCGGGCCGCTGACCAGGTAGCCGACGACCACCAGCGCGAAGGTGACCCGCGCGTCCAGGAGCGTGCCGGCCAGCGGCAGCAGCCACAGCCAGGGCGGCAGCTTGGCGATCCGGGCCAACTTCGCGTACGGGAAGCTGGACACCATCGCGAACGCCAGCAGCGCCACCCCGGCCAGCAGCACGCCACCGGGCAGCGGCAGCTCGATGAGCACGGTGAGCGCCAGCACCGCGGCGGCCATCGTCGTCGGCACGCCGCAGAAGAACCGGCCGTCCTTGGGCGACACGTTGAACCGGGCCAGCCGGATTGCCGCGCAGGCGGCGACCAGCACGCAGGCCACCACCGCCACGCCGGCGGGCACGCTGCCGGCCAGCGAGGCGTAGACCACCACCGGGGCGGCCAGGCCGAACGAGCACATGTCCACCAGCGAGTCCATCTGGGCCCCGAACGGGCTGGCCACGCCGAACCTGCGAGCCAGGGCGCCGTCGAGACCGTCGAAGACCACGCAGGCGATGAGCGCGGTCGCCGCGAACCGGACCTGACCGTGCATGGCCAGGAAGATGGCCAGCATGCCGAGCCCGAGCGAGCTGATGGTGCACGCGTTCACCAGGGCGAACTTGGCCCGGCGAGCGGCGGTGCGGGGGCCCGGCAGCAGCGGGATGGCCAGGCCGGCGGCGTCGGGTGCCGCACCGGTCGGACCCACCGCCGGGCTGACCGGGGCGAGCGCGGCCACGTCGGCCGCGGTCCGCGGGGCCGGGCCCGCGGTGAGCTCCCGGCCGTAGCCGGGCAGATCCGGGTATCCGTCGGAGACGACCAGACCGCCGGCCGGGGGCTGGCGGCGACGGCCGACCCGCACCCGCAGGGCCTGCCCGGCCCGGGCGAGAGGTCCGCTGCGCCGCAGGCGACCCGCCCAGCGACGCCCGGCGGGACCCGGGCTGTCGGTCGTACGACGCCGACGCCAGAGGGCTCTCGGCACGTATTCCTCCATCACGAGCTGAATGATCGGCACCGTTGGGCGGATCCTGCCGTGTTGCTGGAGTCCATCCGTCGAGTGCGGCCTACACCATCGCATAGCAACGGCGGGCTTGGCGATAGTCCCGCAGGCGTCTTCTTCTTGAATGACCCGTCATGGCGCAAAGCGCCCGAACGGCATGAACCAGGAGCCCGTCCACGTGAGCCTGGCGGCTGGCCCCACCCGTCCACTGTACCGGCGCTGCGCCGGTGCGCCCGGCCGGCGGCGCGTCAGGGCAGCCCGGCGACCCGGACCGCCTCGGCGGTCGCCTCGGTCAGCCCGTGGTCGGCGAGCGCGGCCAGCTCGTCGGGGCGGAACCACCGCGCCTCGCAGGTGGAGCCGCCCACGTCCGCGACGATCGGCGGCCCGGGCCGGTCCACCAGCACCCGGTAGAAGACCCGCACCCCGTGCCAGTCGATCGGATAGCCCTCCGGCCCCAGCGAGGCGGCGTCCCGGTGGCTGGCCACGCCGAGCAGCGCGACGATCCGGCCCACCTGGCCGGTCTCCTCGGTCAGCTCGCGGAGCAGGGCCACACCCGGCTGCTCCCCGTAGTCCGTCCCGCCGCCGGGCAGGTGCCAGAGCCCGGCGCCGGGGTAGCCGGGCGCGATGCGGGTAAGCAGCAGGCGCCCGGCCGGGTCCGTGGCGACCGCGTACGCGGCGAAGCGCTGGGTGCGGTGCAGGCCGTCGGGCCCGGGGACCGCGTAGAAGGACGGGAAGTCCGGCGGCTCGTCCGGCCGCAAATCGACCGCGGCGGCCGGCAGGTCGAGCGCGGCGGCCGTGAACGGTCGCAGCGGCAGCGCGGCGGCCTCGTCGAGGGGCAGCCACCGGGCCAGGTCGGTGGGCTGGCCGACCCGGTCCACCAGGGTGCCGCCCCGCACGGCGACCTCGTAGAGCAGGCGGTCGGTGTGGATCGTGACCCCCCGGTGCGGCAGGGCGCGCATGTCCGCGCGCACGTCGCGCAGCCGCGTCACGGCCACCGAAAGGCCGGTTTCGGCGGCGGTCTCCCGGACCACGGTGTGGTTGGGGTCCTCGCCGTGGTCCACCGCGCCCCCGGGCAGCGACCAGGCGCCGGGCGTACCGGAGCGCGGCGACGCCCGCACGAGCAGGACGCGGCCCCGCTCGTCGGTGCAGACGGCGTAGGCCGCGATCCGGCGGAGTGGTTCGAGCGCGGGAGTCACTGCGGCATTCTGCCCCTGTATACGGCGGTTCACTGCGACCAGTGTCAGATTCCTGACAGACGGTTCATCCGGCCGACGACCGGACGGCCCCGCTCACTCCCACTCGATGGTGCCCGGCGGCTTGCTCGTCACGTCCAGGACCACCCGGTTCACCTCGGGCACCTCGTTGGTGATCCGGGTGGAGATCCGGGCGACGACGTCGTAGGGCAGCCGGGACCAGTCGGCGGTCATGGCGTCCTCGCTGGACACGGGGCGCAGCACCACGGGGTGTCCGTAGGTGCGTCCGTCGCCCTGCACGCCGACGCTGCGCACGTCCGCGAGCAGCACCACCGGGAACTGCCACACGCCCCGGTCCAGCCCGGCGGCGGTCAGCTCCTCGCGGGCGATCCGGTCGGCCGCGCGCAGCACCGCCAGCCGCTGCCCGTCCACCGCGCCGATGATCCGGATCGCCAGCCCGGGGCCCGGGAAGGGGTGCCGGTGCACGATCTCCTCCGGCAGGCCCAGCTCCGCACCCAGCGCCCGCACCTCGTCCTTGAACAGCGTGCGCAGCGGCTCGATCAGCGAGAACGCCAGATCGTCCGGCAGCCCGCCCACGTTGTGGTGGGACTTGATGTTGGCGGTGCCCGTGCCGCCGCCGGACTCCACCACGTCCGGGTAGAGCGTGCCCTGCACCAGGAACTCGACGTGCCGCTCGGCGTCGACCTCGCGCGCCGCGGCCTCGAACACCCGGATGAACTCCCGGCCGATGATCTTGCGCTTCTGCTCGGGGTCGGTCACCCCGGCCAGGGCGGCGAGGAAGCGGTCGGCCGCGTCCACCACCTTGAGCCGGATGCCGGTGGCCGCCACGTAGTCGCGCTCGACCTGCTCGGCCTCCCCGGCACGCAGCAGCCCGTGGTCGACGAACACACAGGTCAGCTGGTCGCCGACGGCGCGGTGCACGAGCGCGGCGGCGACCGCGGAGTCGACCCCGCCGGACAGCCCGCAGATCACCTGCCGGTCGCCGACCCGGTCACGGATCTGGGCCACCTGCTCGGAGATGATGTTGGCCGGGGTCCACGTCGGGGCCACCCCGGCGATGTCGTACAGGAAGCGGGTCAGCACGGTCTGCCCGTGCGCCGTGTGCGCGACCTCGGGGTGGAACTGCACCCCGGCGCGGCGGCCGGCACGGTCCTCGAAGGCCGCCACCGGGGCCCCGGCCGAGCGCGCGGTGACCACGAAGCCCTCGGGCGCGCGCGCGACCGCGTCACCGTGGCTCATCCACACGGGCAGCTCCGCCGGCAGGTCGCGCAGCAGCACGCCGGCCTCGGGCGCCAGGGTCACCGGGGTGCCGCCGAACTCGCGCGCCCCGGTGTGCGCCACCTCCCCGCCCAACGCCTGCGCCATCGCCTGGAAGCCGTAGCAGATGCCGAACACCGGCACCCCGGCGTCGAACAGCTTCGGGTCGACCTGGGGAGCGCCGGGCTCGTAGACGCTCGCCGGGCCGCCGGACAGGATGATCGCGGCCGGGTCCCGGGCGAGCATCTCGGCCACCGGCACGGTGTGCGGGACGATCTCCGAGTAGACCCGCGCCTCGCGCACCCGGCGGGCGATCAGCTGGGCGTACTGTGCTCCGAAGTCGACCACCAGGACCGGGCGCGGCAACGTCATGCCGCAAGCGTACCGAGCGGAAAGATCTTGATTGCCTCAGCCCGGCCGGGTCTCCGCCGATGGGCCCGACGCCGCGCGCACCGCGCGGCCGCACCCGCCGGCCTGCCCGGAGGATGACGGCACCGCGCGAGCTCGGCCATGATGGGCGTCCGCGTCCCCGGAAGGAATCCCCAGATGACCGAGCCGCCACCGGAGGCCCCGACCCCGTCGACGCCGCCCGGGTCCTCCGCCGCAGGGCCCGCGGCGGCCGCCGCACCGCCGGGGCCGGCGCCCGGCGCCGCCCGGCGGCGGCGGATGTGGTGGCTGGCGGGCGTGGTGGCCGCCGCCGTGCTCGTCGCCAGCGGCGTCGCCGCGGTCAACACCCTGCGTTCCCGGTACGAGGTGCCC
>DATMJT010000109.1:0-3743 GCA_035553735.1 Pilimelia sp. | reverse complement strand
GGCACAACGCCGCCGCGTTCGACGCGGCGGTGGCCGCCGTCGCCGCGGCCACCCGCCAGCTGCTGGACCAGCTCGTGGTGCGCGGCCCGGGGCCGGCGCGGCCCGCGGAGTGACCCGGCGCCGCCGCCGGTGGGCACCGCGCCCGGGTGCGGCACGCCCCACCCCCACCGCGCCGCCGCCCCTGCCGCCGCCGGACGGGGCGCGTTTACCGCTCCGTGACCAATTCGTGCGGCGCGTCGGCGGCCCGCCGCCCGTAGAGTGTCCTGGATCAACCCGGCGGATCCGGCAGGAGGCCCGCGGGGACCCGGACCACGCACACACAGACGGGTGGGTGCATGACGGCGGCGACGCGCGAACCGCTCATTCTGCTCGAGGGCGTCAACAAGCACTTCGGGCCGGTGCACGTGCTGCGCGATGTCGACCTCTCGGTGGCCCGGGGCGAGGTGGTCGTGGTGATCGGCCCGTCCGGGTCGGGCAAGTCCACGCTCTGCCGCACGATCAACCGGTTGGAGACGATCGACACGGGGCGGATCGTCTTCGACGGCGCGCCGCTGCCCGCGGAGGGGCGGCCGCTGGCCCGCCTGCGCAGTGAGGTGGGCATGGTGTTCCAGTCGTTCAACCTGTTCGCACACAAGACCGTGCTGGACAACGTCACGCTCGGGCCGATCAAGGTACGCCGGGAGTCGCCGGCCGCGGCCCGGGAGCGCGCGGAGCGCCTGCTGGACCGGGTCGGCATCGCCGACCAGGCGGGCAAGTACCCGGCCCAGCTCTCCGGCGGGCAGCAGCAGCGGGCCGCGATCGCCCGGGCGCTGGCCATGCAGCCCAAGGCGATGCTGTTCGACGAGCCGACCAGCGCGCTCGACCCGGAGATGGTCGGCGAGGTGCTGGACGTGATGACCTCGCTGGCCCGCGAGGGCATGACGATGGTGGTGGTCACGCACGAGATGGGCTTCGCCCGGCACGCCGCCAACCGCGTGGTGTTCATGGCCGACGGCCAGCTTGTCGAGGAGGCGCCGCCGGAGAAGTTCTTCGCCAACCCGCGCAGCGAGCGGGCCCGCGACTTCCTGTCCAAGATCCTGACGCACTGACGAGCTACCGACGCGCGAGCGTCCCCGTGGCGGGTGCCCACCCCCGGTGCCCGCCGATGAAGGAGGAAGATGTGACGATGCGGATGAGGCGCACCGCGGCCGCGCTGGCGGCCGGACTGCTCGCCCTGGCCACCGCGGCCTGCGGTGACGACGGCGACGCCGCCACGGGGATCATCGACAAGGCCGCCAAGGACAAGAAGCTCGTGATCGGCGTCAAGGCCGACCAGCCGGGCCTGGGGCTGCAGACCGGCAGCGGGTACGAGGGCTTCGACATCGAGATCGCCCGGATCGTGGCGAAGGGGCTGGGCGTCGACGCCGGCGCCATCGAGTGGAAGACCACCGTGTCCAGCAACCGGGAGCCGTTCATCGAGCAGCGCCAGGTGGACCTGGTGGTGGCCACGTACACCATCAGCGAGGACCGGAAGAAGAAGGTCAACTTCGCCGGGCCCTACTACCAGGCCGGTCAGGACCTGCTGGTGCCGACCAACTCCACCATCACCGGCCCGGAGTCGCTGGACGGCAAGCGGGTCTGCTCGGCCGTCGGCTCCACCCCGGCCAAGCGGATCAAGGCCGACTTCCCGCGGGCCAAGCTGGAGGAGTTCGACACCTACTCCAAGTGCGTGGAGGCCCTGGGCGGCGGCCGCGTGGACGCGGTGACCACCGACGACATCATCCTCGCCGGGTACGCCGCCCAGCCGCAGTACGCCGGCAAGTTCAAGGTCGTCGGCAAGCAGTTCAGCGAGGAGCCGTACGGCATCGGGCTGCACAAGAGCGACAAGGCCGGCTGCGAGAAGGTCAACGAGATCCTCAAGGCCGCCATCGCGGACGGCTCCTACAAGGCGGCCTGGGACAAGACCCTGGGCTCCAGCGGCACGCCGGCGCCCACGCCGGACACCTCGAAGCTGACCCACTGCGGCTGACGCCGCGGGCGCCCGGGTGGGGTCGGCGGTCCGCCGCCGGCCTACCCGGGCGCGCCCGGTGCGGAGAGTACCCATGGACGTCTTCACCGATCCGGACAACCAACGGGTCTTCCTGTCCGCGTTCGGCTGGATCCTGCGGCTGACCGGTGCGTCGGCGGCCATCGCGCTGGTCCTCGGGGTGCTGCTGGCGGCGGCCCGGGTCTCGCCCGTGCCGGTGCTGCGCGGCTTCGGCGCCGCGTGGGTGAGCCTGTTCCGCAACACCCCGCTGACCCTGGTCGTGTTCTTCTGCTACTTCGGGCTGTACGTCAACCTGAGCGTCGAGCTGTCGCCCGACCTGGACCGCAACCGGTTCTGGCTGGCCGTGCTGGGGCTGTCGGTCTACACCGCGGCGTTCGTCTGCGAGGCGATCCGCTCCGGGATCAACACGGTGCCGGTGGGGCAGGCCGAGGCCGCCCGGGCACTGGGGCTGACCTTCGGGCAGACCCTGCGGCTCGTCGTGCTGCCGCAGGCGGGGCGGGCGGTGGTGGCCCCGCTCGGCAGCATCCTCATCGCGCTGACCAAGAACGCCACGATCGCCGGCACCATCGGGGTGGCCGAGTCCTCCAACGTCATGAAGGCGCTGATCAACGAAAACGGCGACGCGGTCATCCCGATCTTCCTGGCGTTCGCCGGAGCGTTCGTGCTGCTGCTGGTGCCCACGGGGTACCTGTTCAACTGGCTGGCCCACCGCCTCGCGGTGCGGCGCTGAGCGCGGGGCGGGGCGTGCGATGAACGAGACGGTGCTCTACGACCACCCGGGGCCCCGGGCCCGGCGGCGCAACCGAATGCTGACCGCGGTGTTCGCGGTCGGGCTCGCCGCCCTGCTCTGGCTGATCTACACGAGGTTCGAGGAGAAGGAGCAGTGGACGGCGGCCAAGTGGGCGCCGTTCCTGGAGATCGGCACCTGGCGCGACTTCATCCTCCCGGGCCTGGCGAACACCGTGCTGGCCGCGCTGACCGCGATGGTGCTGGCGCTGGCGTTCGGGGTCGTCTTCGCGGTGGGGCGGCTGTCCGAGCGGTGGTGGGTGAGCGTACCGGCCGGCGCGGTCATCGAGTTCTTCCGCGCCGTGCCGCTGCTCTTGATGATCTTCTTCCTGGCGTACGGGGCGCCGTTCGTGCTGCACCGGCCGGTGCCGGCGTTCTGGTCGGTCGTCATCGGGCTGACCCTCTACAACGGATCGGTGCTGGCCGAGGCGTTCCGGGCGGGCATCCGCGCGGTGCCGGCCGGGCAGTCCGAGGCGGGCTACGCGGTGGGCATGCGCAAGGGCCAGGTCATGCGGCACATCCTCGTCCCGCAGGCCGCCCGCGCGATGCTGCCGGTCATCGTCAGCCAGCTCGTCGTGCTGCTGAAGGACACCGCGCTGGGTTACATCATCGCCTATCCGGAGCTGCTGGAGCGCGGCGTCAACATCCTGTCCGCCAACAAGGGCAACCTGGTCGCCGCGGCCATTGTGGTGGCCGCCCTCTACATCGCGTTGAACTCGCTGCTCACGTCGTTCGCCGGCTGGCTGGAGCGGCGTACCCGGCGGGTCGGCGGCGCCCGGGTGCCCGGGACCGGCCGGGCGGCCGCCGCGCCGCAGGGCTGACCGCCCCGCACCCGCGCCCGGGTACCGGCCGATCGGCACCGCGGGACGGAGGTACCGGCGGGTCGGCCGCGCCCGGTACCGGCGGGTCGGCGGCGGCGCCCGGGTACCGG
>DATMJT010000108.1:0-6591 GCA_035553735.1 Pilimelia sp. | reverse complement strand
GTACCCCGCCGCTGGCGGCGCCGGTGCTGCCGCCGCCGGACGGCCAGCCGGCGGTCGCCCCGATCGCGGCGCTGGCCCCGCCGGCCGAGACCCGCCGCCCGGCGCACGAGGCTCCGGCCGAGCCGCCGGCCTTCCCGGTCTCGCCGTACCTGCCGCCCCGGCCGCACGGCCGGGGCTCCGACGCGGGCGACGGTGACGGCCTGCGCCGCGACGGGTACAGTCGGCCGGCGGCGCCCGACCGCGACGGGTCGCGGTTCGGCGCCGAGCCGTCCGCCGGCGAGCGGTTCGGCGACCCTCCGACGCCGCCCGACCCGCCGGCCGGGCCGCCGGCCAGCCCGCTCGACGACGCGGAGGCGCTGCCCCAGCGGGTCCCCGCGGAACCGGATGTGCCCCTCGTGCCAGAGTCGCCCGCGCAGGACCCGCCGGCCAACCCGCCGGAGCTGGCGCGCATCGCCACCCACCTGCGCCGCGACGACGTGCCCACGCCGCCGCGCGAGCGGCCGGAGGGCTTCGACGTCCAGGCCGTGCTGGGCGCGGTGCGGGGGGTCGCCGGGGTCCGCGACGCGTCCCTGCGCGCCACCGCGGCCGGCGGCCACAGCCTGCGCCTGGACCTCGCCGACGGTGCGGATCCCGTCCTCGTCAGCCGGGAGGTCGCCCGCCTGCTCCAGGAGCGGCTCGGGCTGGCCGCGGCGCCGCAGCAGCCGGGCCAGCACCCGGAGCGGCCCGATGCCGCGGATCCCGGCAGTTCGTGGCGGGGGCCGGCGCCCGGTCCGACGCCCGGCGGGCACACCCGGGTGGGCCGCCGACGCGCCGCCGCCGGCGGGGCCCGAGGACGGGCGCCGGTGTACGCCGACGCCCCCGTGGCCGGCGGCCCGCCGTACGCCGCGGCGGCGCCGGCCGGCGGCGGGGACCCGGCGCACCCCCCGTCCGCGGAGGCGACCGCCTCGCGCCCGCTGCGCCCGCGCGGCCGCCCCGGCCCCCGGGTGGTGATCGACCACCTGCAGGTGAGCACGTCCGGGCTGGAGGCCACGGTCGAGGTCCGGCTCTCCTGCGGCGGCCAACGGGCGGTCGGGCTGGCCCGGGGGCCGGCGGTGGACGGGTACGTGCTGCGCCTGTGCGCCGCCGCCGCGGCCACCGCCATCGACGAGCTGCTCACCCAGGCCACGCCGGGGGACCAGGGGCGCTGCTTCGTCGAGCACGCCGCCGTCGTGCCGTTCGGCAGCTGCGAGGTGGCCGTCGTCGTGGTGCTGCTGGTCTGCGGCGGCTGGGTGGAGCAGCTCGCCGGGTCCGCCGTGGTGGCCGGGGACCCCCGGCAGGCCGTGGTGCGGGCCGCCCTCGCCGCGGTCAACCGGCGCCTCGAAGCCCTGCTCTGAGGGCGCCGGGGCACCGTCGCCGGCCGACGCCGGGTCGGGCCGTCCCCGCGCCGGACTCCGCGAGCTGCGGGCACACTGGGACGATGAGACGCGCCCCGCTGGCCCCGGACCACGCGCTGCCCGGGGGCGACCCGCCGCCGCCCTGGCCGGGTCGCGCCGTCCGGTGGGACGGGGCCGTGACCTACCTGCGGGAGACGCCGGCCACCGGCCCGGACGCCGAACCCGCCCTGTACGTGCACGGCCTGGGCGGCTCGTCGGGCAACTGGACGGACCTGGCCGGGCTGCTCGCGCCGCGGCTGCACGGCCACGCGATCGACCTGCCGGGCTTCGGGCACAGCGACCCGGCCCGCCGCTACTCGATCGCCGCGTTCGCCGACCGGGTGAGCGGGTGGATCCACCACACCGGCCGGGGCCCCGTGCACCTGGTCGGCAACTCGCTGGGCGGGGCGGTGTGCGTGCGCGTGGCGGGGCTGCGGCCGGAGCTGGTGCGCACCCTGACGCTGATCTCGCCGGCCATGCCGTTCCTGGACCCGCGCCGGTCGCTGCAGGGCCGGCTGCTGCCGCTGCTGGCCCTGCCGTACGCCGACCGGCTGGCGGCCCGGGTGCTGGCGCGGGTGGAGCCGGCGGAGATGGCCCGGCAGGTGATCGCGGCGTGCTTCGCCGACCCCAGCCGGCTGCCCCGGCAGCGGATGGCCGAGGCGGTCGAGGAGGTGCGGCTGCGCTACACGCTGGCCCACTACCCGGCGGCGTACGTGCGCACCATGCGCGGCCTGGTGGGCAGCTTCCTGCGGGCGTACCTGCCGGGGGCCAACTCGCTGTGGCGGGTGGCCGCCCGGATCACGGCGCCCACGCTGGTGGTCGGCGGGCTCGCCGACCGGCTGGTGGACGTGCGGGTGCCCCCGCAGGTCGCCCGGACGATCCCGGACAGCCGCCTGTTGATGCTGGCCGGCGTGGGGCACGTCGCCCAGCTGGAGATGCCGCGGGTGGTGGCCCGGGCGGTGCTGGGCATGCTTGACGAGCTGGCCGACGGGGCGGCGCCGGGGCGCGGCGCGCAGCAGGGTGTGACAAGCTGAGCCCGATGCCACGGACCCCGGTCGATCCACCGCGCCGCCGTGTCGCCGGCGGCGGCGCCCCTGCCGGCCGTGTCCCCGGCGGCGGCGCCCCTGCCGGCCGTACCGCCGCTCGCCGCGCCCCGGGCCGCCGCGCGGGCCGCGCCCGACCCGGGCGCTGGCCGGCGGCGCTGGGGGTGCTCGCCTCGCTCGCCGGGGCCGGGCTCCTCGGCGCCCTGGCCTGGGGGCCGGACCTTGCCCTCGGGCGGTACGCGACCCCCGCCGGGCAGCCCGCGCCGCCGGCGGCCTCCGCGGTGTGGTCCGCGCCACCGACCGGCGGCTCCGTTGCGCCCGGCCCGGACGCCGACCCCCGCCCGTCGCCGACCGCCGCGCTGCTGCAGGCGCCGGGTCCGGTGCCGTCGGCGGGCACCGGCCGCTTCGGGTTCGTCCGTGAGCCGGGCCCCGTGCACGGCCGCTCCGGGAGGCTGCACCGGTTCCGGGTGGCCGTGGAGCGCGGCTCGGGCGAGGACCCGACCCGGTTCGCCGCCGCGCTGGACGCCACCCTCGGGGATCCGCGCGGCTGGACCGCCGGCGGGCTGCGGCTGCAGCGGGTCGCGCCCGGCGCCGCCCACGACTTCACCATCTACCTGGCCACGGCCGCCACGGCGGGGCGGCTCTGCGCGGCCGGCGGGGTGGACATCCGGATCGGTGGACGGCCGTACACCTCGTGCCGGGCCGGCGGGCAGGTCGTGCTCAACCTGGACCGGTGGCGGCTGTCGGTGCCGGAGTTCGTCGCCGCCCGGGTGCCGCTGGAGCGGTACCGCCAGTACGTGATCAACCACGAGGTGGGGCACGCCCTGGGGCACGGGCACGAGAGCTGTCCGGGGCCCGGCCGCGCCGCGCCGGTGATGCAGACCCAGACCCTCGGACTGCGCGGGTGCGTGGCCAACGCGTGGCCGTACCTGGGCGGCCGGCGGTACCGCGGCCCGCAGGCCTGAATCGCTGATTTTGGTGCAGTTCGCGGCTTTCCTCGTGTGGTGCCGCGGCCCCGGCCCCTCGGCGTGCGACCCTGGGGACGCCATGGTCAACCCGCAGCCGCCCGCCGACGAGCCGCCCGGAATGCCCGGGTCCGGGATCGGGTCCGGGGCGCCCGCTCCCCGCCGTCGCCGGGCCGTCGTGGCGCTGCTGCTGGTCGCCGCCGCGGGGCTGGTCATCCTCGACCTCGCCCGCGGCGCTGATACCGGCCGCCGACCGGACGGCGCCGCCCCCGCCGGCACTCCCACGGGTGCGGTGCCCGGGGCGCCGTCGACGAGCCCGCCGGCCGAACCGGGCACGCCGGCGCGCCCGGCTCCCGGCGGGACCGGTGAGCCGCGGGACGGCTCCGACCCCGGCCGGTCGCCGCGCCCCTCACCGGCCGCCCCGGACAGCTCCGGAGCCGTGAACTTCCCCATCACGGGCCCCGGGACGTGGACCTACGTGGCCGGGCCGGGGCCGGTGCACGGCCGCGCCGGGCGGCTCCTGCGCTTCCGGCTCGCCGTGGAGCGCGGCGCCAACCAGGACCCCGACGACTTCGCCCGGCGGGTGGACGCCGTGCTGGCCGATCCGCGCGGCTGGACCGCGGGCGGCACCCACCGCTTCCAGCGGGTGTCGCGCAACGCCGCGGCGGACTTCACCATCCTGCTGGCCACCCCGGGCACCTCGGAGGCCATCTGCGCGACCGGCGGGCTGCGCACCGAGAAGTTCACCAACTGCCGGCTGCCCGGCCGCGTCGTGCTCAACCTGGCCCGCTGGTGGCTCGCGGTGCCCGGGTACGGGGCGCCGCTGGCCGAGTACCAGGCGTACGCGCTCAACCACGAACTCGGGCACCAGCTCGGACACGGGCACGAGGCGTGCCCCGGAGCCGGCCGACCGGCCCCGGTGATGCAGCAGCAGACGCTCGGGCTGCGCGGCTGCACGGCCAACGGCTGGCCGTACCTGGGTGGGCGGCGCTACGCCGGCCGCCCGGTGCCCTGAGCGCTCCCGCGAGCGTCGGCGGCTGGCGGCGACGCGTTTCTGAGGTCACCTACGCGGCGGCCGGCGGCGAGCAAGAATGGGCGAGCAAGAATGGCTGAGCCAACCGTCCGCAACCCGCCGGAGCCCATCGTGTCGCTGCCCCCGCTGGTCGAGCCCGCCGCCGACCTGACCGTCGACGAGGTCCGTCGCTACTCACGCCACCTGATCATCCCGGACGTCCGGGTCGAGGGGCAGAAGCGGCTCAAGAACGCCCGCGTGCTGTGCGTGGGCGCCGGCGGCCTCGGCTCGCCCGCGCTGATGTACCTGGCCGCGGCTGGCGTCGGCACGCTGGGCATCGTGGACTTCGACACCGTGGACGAGTCCAACCTGCAGCGTCAGGTCATCCACGGGCAGTCCGACATCGGGCGCGCCAAGGCCGAGTCGGCCGCCGCCACGGTGCGCGAGATCAACCCGTACGTCCAGGTGGTGATCCACAACACCGCGCTGGACCGGGACAACGTCAGGGAGATCTTCGCCCAGTACGACCTCATCGTCGACGGGACCGACAACTTCGCCACCCGTTACCTGGTCAACGACGCGGCGGTGCTGCTCGGCAAGCCGTACGTGTGGGGGTCGATCTACCGCTTCGACGGCCAGGCGTCGGTGTTCTGGGCCGAGCACGGCCCGTGCTACCGCTGCCTGTACCCGGAGCCGCCCCCACCGGGCATGGTGCCCTCCTGCGCCGAGGGCGGCGTGCTGGGCGTGCTGTGTGCGTCCATCGGGGCCATCCAGGTGACCGAGGCGATCAAGGTGCTCACCGGCGTCGGGGAGCCGCTGGTCGGCCGGCTGATGGTCTACGACGCCCTGGAGATGTCCTACCGCAAGATCAAGGTGCGCAAGGACCCGAACTGCGCGCTGTGCGGGGAGAACCCGACGGTGACCGACCTCCTGGAGGACTACGAGGACTTCTGCGGCGCCGTCTCGGCGGAGGCGCAGGCGGCCACCGTGGACGCGACGATCACCGCCGCCGAGCTGAAGGAGTGGCGCGACGCCGGCAAGGACTTCGTGCTGGTGGACGTGCGCGAGCCGGCCGAGTACGACATCGTGCGGATCCCGGGCAGTGTGCTGATTCCCAAGGGCGACATCCTCTCCGGCGAGGCGCTGGCGAAGCTGCCGCAGGACAAGCAGGTCGTGCTGCACTGCAAGTCGGGCATCCGCTCCGCGGAGGCGCTGGCCGCGCTCAAGAGCGCCGGGTTCCGCGACGCGGTGCACGTCCAGGGCGGGGTGCTGGCCTGGATCAGGCAGGTGGACCCGTCCCTGCCCACGTACTGAGGGCCCGGTCGCCCGCACCGGCCCGGCTGGCCGCCGCCCGACCGCACGGCGGACGGGGCCCGGCCGCGCACGCGGCCGGGCCCCGTCCGGGCCTGGTCACGTCTCACGCAGCCACCGCGGTGGCGACCCGTTGCCGTGGCCACCAGCGGTAAGGATCGCTCACGGAGATGCCCGGCCGGGTCGGGCGCCACGGCGCGCCACCGCGGTGGCGGCCAGACAGGCCGCCGCGGCCGCGGCGAACGCCGGGCGGGCGCCCAGGTGCACGGTCGCCGAGCCCAGCGGGATGGTCAGCACGAGCGGGCCGAACAGCGCGGTGTTCGCTGCCGCGCCCACCCGGCCCAGCAGCGCGTCGGGCGTGCGCGTCTGCACGGCGGTGAGCGCCGCGACCAGCGTCCACGGCAGCCCGACGCCGGTCACCACGCCGGCGGCCACCGTCGCCGGCCACCATGGCAGGCAGCGGGCGAGACAGCCCGCCGCGCACAGCAGGGCCCCGGCCCCGGCCACGGCCAACGGGCCGCGCCGGCCGAGGATCCGGCCGACCACCAGGCCGCCGGCCACGGACCCGGCGCCCTGGGCGCTGAGCAGCACCCCGAGGAAGCTCGCCGGCAACCCCAGCCGCGCCGTGACGAACGAGTACAGCGCCGCGGTCTGGAAGCCCGAGGTGGCGATCGCCACGGCGGCGAGCCCCACGGTGGCGCGCAGCGTCGGGTCCCCGCGCAGCACGGACAGGCCGGCGCGCACGCCGCGGACCGGTGCCGGCCGGTGCGTGCCGCCGGGCCGGTGCGGCCGCAGGCCCGCGTACAGCAGCGCGGCCAGCGTCGCCGCGGCGGCCCGGCGGCACGCAC
>DATMJT010000107.1:0-2937 GCA_035553735.1 Pilimelia sp. | reverse complement strand
CTGTACCTCGGGCTGCACCAGCGGCTCGGTCAACCTGCTCGCCGAGTGGCCGGGCGGGGACGCCAACCAGGTCATCATGCTCGGTGCCCACCTCGACGGCGTGGCCGCCGGCCCGGGCATCAACGACAACGGCTCCGGCTCGGCGGCGATCCTCCAGGTCGCGCTGGAGCTGGCCCGGGCCAACCCGACCATGACGAAGAAGGTGCGGTTCGCCTGGTGGTCCGACGAGGAGCAGGGCCTGCGCGGCTCGGCCTTCTACGTCAACCAGCTGCCGTCGTCCGAGCGTGCCAAGATCAAGGTCTACCACAACTTCGACATGGTGGCCTCGCGTAACGCCGGCTACTTCATCAACAACATCAACTCGGCCCAGTCGCAGTACCTGAAGGCGTACTACGACTCGATCGGGGTACCGACCGAGGAGAACGTCGAGGGCCTGAACCGCTCCGACGACGCGTCGTTCCGCAACGCCGGCATCCCGTCCACGGGTGTGGCCGCCGGTGCGTCGGCGCGCAAGACGTCGGCCCAGGCGCAGAAGTGGGGCGGCACCGCGAACGCGGCGTACGACTCCTGCTACCACGCCGCCTGCGACACCATCTCCAACATCGCGGACACCCCGCTGGACCGGGCCTCGGACGCCATCGCCTACGCGCTGTGGAAGCAGGCCGTCGGTACCACCCAGGTGCCGAACAACTACACGCTGTCGGTGAACCCGGGCTCCGGCTCGGTCTCCGCCGGGTCCGCGGTCACCACCACGGTGGTCACGACCTACACCGGAGAGCCGTCGCCGCCGCCGGTGACCCTGTCCGCGTCCGGCCTGCCGGCCGGTGCCACGGCCACGTTCACCCCGGCGACGATGCCGGCCGGCCAGTCGTCCTCGCTGCGGATCTCCACCTCGGCGTCGACCCCGGCGGGTCAGTACCAGGTCACGGTGACGGGTTCCAGCCTGATGGGGACCCGGACGGCGACCTACACCCTCACCGTCAGCGGCACCCAGACGGGGAACACGTTCTCCATCTCGGTGAGCCCGAGCTCGGGCTCGACCCAGGCCGGTGGCTCGGTGAACGCCACGGTGACCACGGCCACCACGTCCGGTTCGGCGCAGACGGTGAACCTGTCCGCGTCCGGCCTGCCGACCGGGGCCACGGCCTCGTTCAGCCCCTCGTCGGTGAGCTCGGGCGGCTCGGCCACGCTGTCCATCAGCACCTCGGCCAGCACGCCGGCCGGCACCTACACCATCACGGTGCTGGGTGACGGAACGGAGGTGGACCGCACGGCCAGCTACACGCTGACCGTGACCGGCACCAACCCGGGCGGGTGCAACGGCGTGCCGGCGTGGGACCCCAACAAGGGTTACGCCCCCGGCGACAAGGTGTCCCACAAGGGTCGCCTGTGGAACTCCACGTGGCACTCCACCGGCGCGGAGCCCGGCGCTCCGGGCTCGTGGGCCGTGTGGCAGGACGCGGGAGCGTGCTGAACTAGCCACAACTGGGTAAGTACTTCCCACGGCACAGAGGGCCCCGGTGACCGCAGCGTGGCGGTCGCCGGGGTCTGTGCGTGCCGGCCGAAGTCCCGGTGTGCCGAACGTCGGGCGTGCCGGCCGGCTATCCCCGGTTGGCCAGCTCCTCCACGCCGGCCAGCCCGTCGCGCAGCACCGCGGCCGCCTCGGCCAGCCGGCCCTGGCCGGAGAGCAGGTCGCCCAGGGCCCCCACCGCACGGGCCAGCTCCCGGCGCGGACCCGTGCGGCGGAAGCCGGCCACCGCGGCGCGCAGTTCCGCCTCCGCCGCGGCCGCGTCGCCCCGGGCCGCGGCCAGCAGGCCGAGCTCCCGGCGGGCGGCGGCTGTCCGGGCCGGCTGGTCCGGGTCGGCCAGCGCGGCCGACAGCAGCGGGTCGGCGAGGTCCGGTCGGCCCAGCCGGCGGTAGATCTCGGCCAGCTCCACGCCCACGTCGAGGGTCTGCTCGCGCTGCCCGCCCGAGGTGAAGATCTGGTACGCCACGGACAGGTCCCGGGCGGCGCCGGCCACGTCCCCCGCGGCGGCCTGCGCCCGCCCGCGGGCCCGGTGACACCAGGCCAGCTCCAGCCGCAGGCCGGCGCGGCGCACGGCCTCGCGGGCGTGGGCCAGCGCGACCCCGGCCTCCCCGGCGCGCTCGGCGGCGAGCAGCGTCCGCGCCACCACCAGGTGCATCTGTGCGACGCCGGCCGGGTCGTCCTGGCCGCCGAGGGCCAGCGCGGTCGCCGCGGCCTCCCCGGCCAGCTCCTCGTCGTCCAGCTCCAGGCCACAGATCGCCAGGTGGGCGTGCAGGGTGAGCAGCGCGCCCGGGTCGGGGTAGCCGGTCCGGTGCAGGTCGTCGCGGACGCTGATCAACAGGTACACGGCGTAGCGCAGGTCGCCCGTGATCCGCAGCCCGGCGGCCCGCCCGGCGACCGCCTCCGCCCGCTCGGGCGGCGACGCGTCGACCAGCAACCGCTCGGCCTCCTCGAACTGCCGGATCGCCCGGCCCGGCGCCAGCTGCCGGAGCGCCGCCCAGCCGAGGCCCAGGTGGCAGCGCGCCAGCCGGGCCGGTTCGGCGAGTGCCCGGGCCTCCTGCGCCAGCCGCCGGTACCGCTCGGCCGCGCCCGCCGGGTCGTGGGCCGCCAGCGCGTCCGCCTCGACCAGATCCAGGTCGAGGCGGACCGTCTCCTGCGGTGACCGGCCCGTGGCCAGCTCCTGGAAGGTGACGCCCAGCCGGCTGGCGAAGTGCGCCAGCGCATCCCCGGAGGGCACCCGCCGCCCGGCCTCCACCGAGGACACGTACGCGGCGGTGTACCGCGGCGCCGCCAGCTCCCGCTGGGTCAACCCCCGGGCGTTGCGCAGCCGCTGGAGGCGCCGGCCCAGCGGCGCCGCGGTGGCGCCGCCGCCGGGGCCGGTCGGGCCGTGGCCGCCGTGGTCGGCCGAGGGG
>DATMJT010000106.1:0-3476 GCA_035553735.1 Pilimelia sp. | reverse complement strand
GGAACGAACCGGCGGCGGCCGTCGAGCCGGCGACGGGGCAGCTCGCCACAGCGGACGCCGGACGGTCGGGGGGCCGTCCGCAGCAAGGCACGGCAACGGCAACAACGACGGGTAGTCCATCCATGGCCAACATGCCGAAACCCGCGGGTCCGCCCCGCGGTGGGGGGGCGGCGACACCGACCGGCGGCGCCGCGGAGCCGCCGCCCGGCGGACCGGAGACACCGGCCCGGCCGGCGGAGCCGTCCGACGCGTGGCGCACGGCCGCCGACGACGGCTGGCGGGCCGCGTCGGCGCTCGCCGACGTCCAGTACACCGAGACCACGCAGGCGGGCCTGCCGAAGCGCAAGCCGATGGCCCAACTGGTGCCCGGCGGCGTGACGCAGAACGCGAGCACGGCCCAACGCCGCACCCCCGAGGGCGTCCGTGGGCTGCTGTCCGCGTACCACCGCGGGGTGCAGCGCGGGCGTACCCAACCCAAGGAAAACCGTTCTACCGACACCCAGCCGACTCCGGCGGGGCCACAATCCGCGCCCGCTGGCAAGGAGCATGACGCATGACATCTACGCAGGATCTCGGGTGGCTGCTGGCCAACTTCGCCGACCGCGTGCCCGGAGTGGCGCACGCGATCGCCGTGTCCGCCGACGGCTTGCTCCTCGCCGCGTCGCGCGACCTGCCCCGGGACCGGGCCGACCAGCTCGCGGCGATCGCCTCCGGCCTGGTGAGCCTCACCCAGGGCGCGGCGCGCTGCTTCGAGGGCGGGGCGGTGCTGCAGACCGTCGTGGAGATGGACAACGGCTTCCTCTTCCTGATGTCGATCTCCGACGGTTCCTCGTTCGCGGTGCTCGCCGCGCGCAGCTGTGACGTCGGCCAGGTCGGCTACGAGATGGCCCTGCTGGTGGACCGGGTGGGCGACGCGCTGACGCCGCCGCCGCGGACCGCCGCGGGGATGCTGGGTTGACCCTTAGGACGGTTGCCGGGCGGCCCCGAAACGCGAGAGGGTTACCGGCGACACATCTCTCCAGTGGGGGAGACGGCAGGAGAAGGGGGTGAACGGCGCAGATGGCCGAACGCGATGAGCCGACCGGCGCGCTCGTACGGCCGTACGCCGTAACCCGAGGTCGCACCCGGCCGCGGCTCGAGATCGCCATCGAGGCGCTCGTGGAGACCACGGTGCGGGGCCGGTCGACCGGCTCGCACAAGGGCGGCCGGGAGCTGCAGTACATCGCGGCCCTGTGCGACGGCCGGGTGCAGTCCCTTGCGGAGATCGCGGCCCGGACGCAGCTGCCGCTCGGAGTGGCCCGCGTGCTCATCGCCGACATGGCCGCGGATGGACTTGTCGCGGTGTACGAGCCGACCTCGCTGGACGACTCGAACGACGCGGTGGGCACGGAATTGCTGGAGAGGGTGCTGAGTGGACTTCGCAGGCTCTGACGTTTCGCCCCGGCAGACCTCCGGGCGGGTGACATCGGCGAAGATCGTCATCGCGGGCGGCTTCGGCGTGGGCAAGACCACTCTGGTCGGCTCGGTCTCCGAGATCACGCCGCTGACCACCGAGGCCATCATGACCTCGGCCGGCGTGGGCGTCGACGACAACCGCCAGGTACCCGGCAAGACCACGACCACCGTCGCCATGGACTTCGGCCGGATCTCGATCGACCGGGATCTGATCCTCTACCTGTTCGGCACGCCCGGGCAGACCCGGTTCTGGTTCATGTGGGACGAGCTGGTGCGGGGCGCCATCGGCGCCGTGGTGCTGGTGGACACCCGGCGCCTGGCCGACTGCTTCGCGGCGATCGACTTCTTCGAGCACCGCCGGCTGCCCTACCTGGTGGCGATCAACTGCTTCGACGGGATGCAGTTCCACAACCCCCAGGACGTGCGCGACGCGCTGGCCATCTCCTCGGACATCCCGGTGATCACCTGTGATGCCCGCAACCGGGAGTCCACCAAGCAGGTGTTGATCTCGCTCGTGGAGTACGTGCTGAGCATGCGTCGCGCCCGGGCGGTCACCCCGGCCTGAGAGCGGTCGGTCCGGGCGCCGCCCGCGCCGGTGACGATCCTGGACACCTCGGCGTCGGCCGGCTTGGCTTACCCGCATGAGCACCGGCGTGGTCGTCAGCCTGATCTGCACCGCCCTCGTTCTGCTCGGCGTCGTGCTTATGGCGGTGTGGGAAGTCCGCGGAAAACCCGGCCGGGCCGTCGACGACCACCACGAGACCTCCGGCGGCGGAGGCGGCGGCTAACCTCCCGGGTCGCGCGCGAGCACCGGCTGCGGTCCTGCGGTGGTTCGGGCGTCGCGCTCGCCGATCCGGGAGCCCGCCGCCGCGGTGGCGGTGGCGCCTCGGCCGATCAGACGCCGACGCCGATCAGCCGGCGACTGCGGCGTACGCCCCGTCCGCGGCCGCGGCACCACCCCGCGCCGGCCGCCAGCGGCTCAGGAGCGGTACCCGGCGGAGCGGTACGGGTAGTCCCCGGAGTCGTCCTGCCCCTCGTGGTCCCGGCTGAAGTCCCAGCCGCCGGCCGATTCCCGGCCCGGGCGGCCTCCCACCGCGTACCCGCCGATCTCCTGCCCGCGCCGCCAGCCGCGGAAGTAGCCGGTGGTGTGGGCCGCGATGCTCGCCGGGTCGCGGACGATGCGCAGCGGGCGCTCCTCGCGCAGCGGCGAGCCGGGCACCAGGTTGGCCTGCGGGACCCGGCGCGGCAGGCCGGCGGAGGTCTCCGCGCCCACCGCGGGCCGGGCCGCCTGCTCCGCGGCGCGCCAGCCGCGGTCGGCGGAGGTGGACCACTCACGCTCGGCGGCCGCCTCCTCCTCGTCGTGCGCGATGAACCAGGCGGACCGGGCGGCCGCAAAGATCAGCAGGTCGCCGTCCGTCTCGCTGGCCGGGGGCAGGGGGTCGCGCTCCGCCGCCCGGCGGGCCTTGGCCGCCCGCCCGCCGGTGTCACCGTCGACGAGCCGCAGCGCGACCGGCTCGGCGCGGTCCAGCGGCGGGTCGCCGAGCGGATCGCGGTCGGCGGGCCGGCGGTCCGCCGCCGGCGGCTCCACCAACCGCAGCGCCGGCGGCTCCGGCGGCAGGTCATCCGCCTGCCAGGGCGGTGTCACCCGGCCCTCGTCGATACGAGGCGTCCGATCCGGTGCCGCCGGTCGCCCGCCGGCCGCGTCCCGGTCCCCGGCCGCCGCGGCGCGGTCCTCGCGGGAGGGGCTCAGCGGCCAGTTGGCCCGCGAGCCGGGCGACCCCGCCGGCTCCGACGCCGGCCGCTTGAGCGGCACCGGGATGCTCACCTCGGCCGCGCCCACGCCGGGCGGCGGCGGCTCCTCCACGGGGGACCGGGGCGGCTCACCGCCGCGCCCCCGCTGCCGCTCGGCGCGGGCGCTGTTGATGGCTGCCGTGGTCAGCGGCGCCCGGAAGGGCTCGCCGGCCTCCGCCGGCGGAACGCCGGTGCGCTGCTGCGGCACGATCGGCGTGATGCCCGGGGGC
>DATMJT010000105.1:0-13640 GCA_035553735.1 Pilimelia sp. | reverse complement strand
GCGCGAGACGGCGCACTCGCCGTACGCCGAGGCGTTCCTGGTTCTGCTGGACCGGCTCTCGGTGGTGCCGCTGTCCGAGGGCGCCGACCCCGTCAGCCCGGCCGGGCCCGTCAGCCTGGCCGACCCCGTCAGCCCGGCCGGGCCGGGGGCCCTGCCCCTGGCCGCCCCGGAGGCGGCGCACCCCGCCGGTCCGGCCCCCGGACCGGCGACGCGGCCGCCGGTGCCCGGCCCGCAGGCCGGCGCGGCGCCCGACCACCCGCACCCCCCGGCGGGTGCCGGTGCGGGGGCGGGCGGTCAGCGCGGCCGCCCGGACCGCTGGTCCGGGCCCGAGCCGAACAGCAACGGGGCCGCCGGTCCGCCGGGGCGCCCCGCGTACGCGGCCGGGGGGCCGCCGTCCTGAGGGGAGCGACAGTGAGCGATGACGACAACGGGCGGGTGCCCGGCGGCGGCCCGCGACCGGGTGCCTCGACCGTGGCGGACCGGCCGTTCCGGCCGCTGGACGAGTACGTCGAGGCCGAGGTGCAGCGGCTGCTGACCGAGCACGAGGGCCTCGCCGAACAGGGCCTCACCGTGGCCCGGCGGGAGCACACCCTGATTCTGTGCGGCGAGGTGGAGAGCAAGCGACGCTGTGAGGAGATCGTCCGGACGGTGACCGCCCGGTTCCCCGACATCGACCTGTTGGTGGACATCGGCATCACCCGGGCCGGAGAGCCGACGGAGGCGGAGGAGCTGCTGTGATCCGGATCGCCGCGGTGGGTGACGTGCACCTGGACGCCGACGTGCTGGGCCGCTACCGGCCGGCGCTGGAGCGCCTGCCCGAGCACGCCGACGTCCTGCTGCTGGCCGGCGACCTGACCCGGCACGGCACGGCCGCCGAGGCGCGGTGCGTGGCCCAGGAGTTCGGCGGGCTGGCCGTGCCGGTCGTGGCCGTGCTGGGCAACCACGACTACCACAGCAACGAGGTGCCGCAGGTGACCCGGATCCTGGAGGACGCCGGCATCACGGTGCTGGAGGGCACCGGCACGGTGCTGTCGTGCTCCGGGGTCCGGCTGGGCGTGGCCGGGGTCAAGGGGTTCGGCGGCGGGTTCGCCGGCAGGTGCGCCAGCGCGTTCGGCGAGCCGGAGATGAAGGCGTTCATCCGGACCACCACCGAGGTGTCCGACCGGCTCGCCACCGCCCTGGCCGAGCTGGACTGCGAGGTGCGCGTCGCGTTGACGCACTACGCGCCGGTGCCCGACACCCTGGCCGGCGAGCCACCGGAGATCTTCCCGTTCCTCGGCTCGTACCTGCTGGGCCAGGCCATCGACTCGGCGCCCACGGCGCTGGCCATCCACGGACACGCGCACGCGGGCACGGAGCGCGGCACGACGCCGGGCGGGGTGCGGGTCCGCAACGTGGCGCACCCCGTGATCAAGCAGGCGTACAACGTGTACCACCTGGCGGAGTCGGCCGCGCCGCGGCCGACCCCCGCGCTGGCCGACACCGCCGCGGCGGGCGCGCGCTGAGTCGTCCCGGCCGGGCGGGCGGTGCCTATCGGCACCGCCCGCCCGGCCCGTGCGCGTTACGGCTTCGGCGTCCCACAGGCACCGTCCTGGGCGAATTGCGGGTACCCGCGGAGCGTGAAAGCAAGGTTTCCGAACAGTTCACGGCGGGTACTACGCATTCATGGACCTGATTCTGTGGATTCTCGCAGTAGTGCTCGTCGTGGCCGGCGTTCTCGCGCTGTTCCGCCGACAGATTCTCTGGGGCGTCGTCCTCATCATTGTCGGGCTGCTGGTGGGACCCGGCGGGGTCAGCCTCTTCAGTTAGCCTGAACAGACAGTTCCTCCCGTAGTGCCCGGGGCGGGCGGCGTAGGCCGCCCGCCCCGGTGGGTATATCTAGCCCATGGCGGGCCGCCTGATGACCATGCCGCTGCGGGCGATCACGGAGACCCTCGGCGAGGCCGGGCTGCGGGACCGGTTCCGTCTGGAGATCGCCGCGCTGCCCCCGCCGGACCGCGCCGCCGCGGACCGTGCCCTGACGCTGGCCGCGCTCCTGCACCGCCACGACCGCCGGGTCCGCGAGCCGTACCTCAACCACCTGCTGCGGGTGGCCATCCGGATCATCGCCCACTACCACCTGGCCGACCCCGAGCTGATCGCGGCGGCGCTGCTGCACGACGCCGTGGAGGACCACCCCCAGGAGCTGGCCGGGCTGCCCGCCGGCACGCCGTACGCGCAGGCCGCCGAGGCGGCCCTCGACGTGCTGGCCGACCGGTTCGGGCCCCGCGTCGCCGAGCTGGTGCGGGCGGTGACCAACCCGCCGTTCGACCCGGCCGGGGACCGCGACGCCCAGTACCGGGCGCACGTCGTCGACAGCCTGGACCGGCACCCGTGGGCGCGGGTGTTGAAGGTCTCCGACTTCACCGACAACGCGGTCGGGGTGGGGCACACCTCCGGCGCCAAGGCGCTGTCCTCGGCCGCCAAGTACCGACCGCTGGTGCCGGTGTTCCGGGAGCTGATCGGCCGACCGGACACCCCGCTGTCGGCCGAGGCCAAGCGGCGCGTCTACCGTCAACTGGACCTCGCCGAGGAGCGATTCGCGGCGATCCTGGACCATTGACCGCAACGCCGTGCTCCGCCTGCGTCGGGCCGGCGGTGGCCGACGGAGGGGTGCGGATGGGCGACGGCGCCGGACAGCGGCAGACGGACGACGCGCGGTGGTGGCGGGACGCGGTCATCTACCAGGTCTACCCGCGCTCCTTCGCCGACTCCGACGGTGACGGCCTCGGCGACCTCCCCGGCGTGACGAGCCGGCTGGACCACCTCGTGGAGCTGGGCGTGGACGCGGTCTGGGTGTCGCCGTTCTACCCCTCCCCGCAGGCCGACGCCGGCTACGACGTCGCCGACTACTGCGCGGTCGACCCGTTGTTCGGCAGCCTGGCCGACGCCGACCAGCTGGTGCACCAGGCCCACGCGCGCGGCCTGCGGGTGATCTTCGACCTGGTGCCCAACCACACGTCGAGCGCCCACGAGTGGTTCCGCGCCGCGGTGGCGGCCGGGCCGGGCAGTCCGGAGCGGGCGCGTTACCTGTTCCGCGACGGCCGCGGACCGGGCGGCGAGGTGCCGCCCAACGACTGGCAGAGCGTGTTCGGCGGTCCGGCCTGGACCCGGGTGACCGAGCCGGACGGCGCCGCCGGCCAGTGGTACCTGCACCTGTTCGACTCCGCCCAGCCGGACCTCAACTGGGACAACCCGCTGGTGCGGGCCGAGTTCGAGAAGATCCTGCGGTTCTGGCTGGATCGGGGGGTGGACGGCTTCCGGGTGGACGTGGCGCACGGCCTGGTCAAGCCGACCGACTTCACCGGGGTCCGGCCGGTGCTCGCGCCGACCCCGGGGGCGCTGAGCGACAGCGCGCCGCCGATCTGGGACCAGGACGGGGTGCACGAGATCTACCGCTCCTGGCGGCGGCTGGTGGACGGCTACCCCGGCGGGCGGGTGCTGGTGGCCGAGGCGTGGGTGCGCTCGGCCGAGCGGCTCGCGGCGTACGTGCGGCCCGACGAGATGCACCAGGCGTTCAACTTCGACTACCTGGAGGCGCCCTGGACCGCCGCCGCGCAACGCGAGGTGATCGACCGGTCGCTGCGCTCCTGTGCGGCCGTGGGCGCCCCGACGACCTGGGTGCTGTCCAACCATGACGTGGTCCGGCACGCCTCGCGGCTCGGCCTGCCGATCGGGCCGGAGCGGGTCCGCGGCATCGGGCCCACCGACCCGCAGCCCGACGCGGCGCTCGGGCTGCGCCGGGCCCGCGCCGCCACGCTGCTGATGCTGGCCCTGCCCGGTTCGGCATACCTCTACCAGGGCGAGGAGCTGGGCCTGCCGGAGCACACCACGCTGCCCGACGAGGTCCGCCAGGATCCGAGCTTCCGCCGCACGGGTGGGGCCGAGCGGGGCCGGGACGGCTGCCGGGTGCCGATCCCGTGGGCGGCCGACGCGCCGTCGTACGGCTTCGGGCCGGGCCCGGCGAGCTGGCTGCCGCAGCCGCCGGACTGGGCGCGGTACGCCCTGGACCGCCAGCGGGGGGTGCCCGGCTCGACGTACGAGACGTACCGGGCCGCGCTGCGCCTGCGGCGCGAGCACGGGCTCGGCGCCGGCGCCCTGCGGTGGCGCGACCTGGGGCCGGAGGTGGTGGCCTTCGACAACGGCGCCCTGCTGGTGCTGGCCAACCTGGGCGGCGAGCCCGTGCCGCTGCCGGCCGGCGCCACGCCGGTGCACGCCAGCGGGGAGCTGACCGACGACGGCCGGGTGCCGGTTGACACGACCGTGTGGGCGCTGACCTGAGGGCCGCTGGCCCGGGGCGCGGCGCGCCGCGCCCCGGCGGGGGCGGACGGTCCCCGGGAGGCCGGGCGCCACGGCCGGCGGCCCCGAGTCGGGCGCCGGCGCACCGGCCGGTCGGTCGGGAAAGTCGGGCGTCCGCCGGGCCTCAGGCGGCCCAGCCGAGCCAGGCGTCGCCGGCCGAGACGACCAGCACCCAGAGGGCCAGGGCGGTCAGCGGCACCAGGAGCACGGCGACGGGATGGCGACGCAGCAGCCACCAGCCGGCAGCGAGCAGCGCGACCCAGATCAGCAGCAGCACCGCCACGGCCCAGTACGGCGCCAGCAGCCCGCTGCCCGCGTACCAGAAGAACATCAGGCCGTGCAGCACCAGGCCGCACCAGCCGGTGACCTGCGCGCCCCGCGACACCGCGGACTCCATCGCACCACCATGCCGCCAAGGCGGCCGTCGCCGCAGTCCGCCATCCGGGCGAGCCTGGTCAGCCGGGCGGCGCCGGTTCACCGGCGGGTGGCCGCGGCGGCGCCGCGGGCTCCCGGCCCGCCGTCGCGCTGCCCGCCCGGTCCCGCAGCAGGCGGCCCACCGCGGCGATGTCGGCCGGGCAGGTCCGCGAGACGAGGTAGTACATGACGCCGGTGGGCACGAAGAAGAGCTGGAACACGGCCAGCCCGACGGCGTAGTTCAGCGGCGGCGGGAACACCCCGGCCAGGCCCCGAATGGCCACCCCGAACAGCGCGTTGCCGGTCGCCCGGCCCACCCCGTTGACGAGGTTGCCCAGGCTGTAGACGGTGCCCCGGTGCTCCGGCGGGTTGACGTCCGCGATCAGGGCGAACCAGTTGGGGGCGTTCGCCGAGGTCAGCGCCAGGGCGGTCACCGCCACCGCGAAGCACGCCGCAACGCTCGGCTCGGCGGCCAGGCTGGCCAGCACGGCGGTCAGCACGGCGCCGCCGGTGGCGCCGGGGGGCACGTCGACCCGCAGCGGCAGGAAGAACAGCACCAGGTACAGCGGCACGGCGGCCAGGATGCCGACGGCGGCGACCAGGGCCCGGCCGCGCGGGGTGCGCCGCTGGAGCCGGTCGCCGACCACTCCACCCACAATGGACAGTACGCCGCCGAGCTGGAACAGCGTGGCGAAGACGCTGCCGATCACGATGGCGGTCGGCTCGTCGTACCCGTCGGCCTCGGCGCGGGCCTGGAAGAGCCGGGGCAGCCACACCAGGGAGCCGAACGCCGCCTGCGCGGTGAGGCCCTGCAGCACCAGCCACACGTTGCTCCGGCGGCGCAGGATGTTCGGCAGGTCGGCGCGGTCGATCCGGTGCTCGTAGCCGGCGCCCGCGGCGAACAGTCCGGCCAGCTCCGGCTCGCTCTGGCCCCGACGGACGTCGTACGTGCCCAGGTAACCCAGCGCCGCCACCAGCCCGACGCCGGTGAGCACGAGGAACGGCCGCCGCCAGTCGGCGGCCCCGAGCAGGCCGCCCAGCAGGGTGCCGGCCAGTGTGCCGGCGCCCTGGGACAGCCCCCAGAAGCTCATCGCCAGCCCCCGGCGCCGCGGCGAGATGAGGTCGCTCACCACGGAGAAGCCGACCGAGGCGACCGCACCCAGGCCCACCGCGCCGACGAGCTGGGCGGCCAGGAAGCCGGCGTAGCCGCCGGCGGCCGCCGTACCCGCCGTGCCGACTGCCCACAGCAGGGTGCCCACCAGCAGCAGCGGCTTGCGGCGTCCGCGGTCGCCGACGTACGCCCAGCCGACGGCCGCCACCGCGGTGGCCAGGAAGGTGACGGCGGTGACCAGGCCGACCGCCGGTTCGGACACGCCCAGCGCGGTACTGATCGGGCTGTACAGCGGCGGCACCAGACCGATGGCCACGTTGTCGAGCGAGGCGAGCAGGACGAACACCACGACGCTGTACGCCCGGTGCGCCCGGCCGCCACGGATGCCACCGGCCATGTCGGCACCCAACCAGGCGCCGGCGGCCGACACAAGCCGCCGCACGCGGCGGCGAGCCGCCGCGGATGCCCGCCGCACGCGCCGGCGAGGCGGCACTCGGCTCAGGCGGTGCGGACGGCCGGCTGCTGGTCTCCCCGCGCCACGGCAGCGAACTCCCGCAGCCCGCGCAGCAGCGCCGCCCGGCCCGTGGGCGACATCCCGGCGAGGACCCGGGCGATCTGCCGGTGCCGCTCGTCGCGCAGCTGCACCAGCAGGTCCGCCGCCGCCGGGGTGAGGGTCAGGGCGATCTCCCGGCGGTCGTCGCGGCCGGGGCCGCGTTCCAGCAGACCCGCGGCGACCAGCCGGTCGCAGAGCCGGCTGGCCGAGGACAGCAGCATGCTGAGCCGCCCGGCCAGTGCCCCCAGGTTCATCCCCGGCGCCGCCTCCACGGCGAACAACGCCCGCAGCTGGGTGCTGGACAGCTGGGTCGCCGCCTCCTCCCGGGGCAGGTCCCAGCGCGACAACAGGGCCGCCGCGGCGTCCTCCACCGCGGCGGCTAGCTCCAGTTCTGGCCCGTCCGGCCCATGGTGGATGGCCATCGCGAACCCGACACTACTCCCGGAACGCCGCCGGCGGATCCTCCCGCCGAGGAAGGTGGCTACCTGTGTACGAAAGGCTGACCGCTCTGCGCCACGCGCTCGTCGAAGCGCCCGCCGCTGGAGTAGCTGAACGGTTCACCGAGTTCGTCACCAGGAGGTACGCACTCGCCGACGCGGAGCTGTTCCTGGTGGACTACCGGCTGGCGGCGCTGGTGCCGCTGCGCGGCGGGGCACCGCACACCCACCCGGGCACCCCGACCTGGCGCTGCTTCGACCACCAGGAGGTGGTGACCGACGGGCAGAGCACGCTGCTGCCCGTCACGGTGCGCGGCGAGCGGCTCGGGGTGGTGCGGCTCACCGGCCTCGGCGACGACCGGGAGCGGCACGCCGAGCTGGCGCAGGCGGTCCTCGCGCTGGCCCACGAGCTGGCGGCCGCCTGGAGCCGCACCGACCGGTACGTCGCCGCCGCCCGCACCCGCCGGCTGACGCTCGCCGCCGAGATGCAGTGGGAGCTGCTGCCCGGACGCGCCTGCGCGGGCGCCGGGTTCGACCTCGCGGGCCAGCTGGAGCCGGCGTACGGGGTGCGCGGCGACACGTTCGACTGGGCGCACGACGAGGCCCGGGTGTACCTGGCGGTGATCAACGGGATGGGCGAGGGCGTGGCCGCGGCCATGCTCACCGCGCTGTGCACCCATGCGCTGCGCAACGCCCGCCGGGCCGGTCTGCCGCTGGCCGACGCGGCGGCCCTGGCCGACCAGGCCGTCTACGGCCAGTACCAGGGGGCGCAGCACGTCGAGGCGCTGCTGCTGGAGCTGGACCTGGTCACCGGTCGGCTGACCGTGGTGGACGCGGGATCGCCGCGGCTGTTCCTGCTCCGCGACGGCGACCTCATCAGCCCGCGCCTGGAGCCGCAGTTCCCGTTCGGCATGTTCGAGGACAGCCTCTACCGACCCGAGACCCTGACCCTGCGTCCCGGTGACCGGTTGGTCGTGCTCAGCGACGGCGTCGTCCACGCGGCGCGGCAGGCCGCGCGGTACGGCGACGGCGCCCTGGACCGGTTCCTGCGCCGGGCCGGGGCGCTGGCGCCGCTGGAGGCCGTCCGCTCGCTGCTCGGCGACCTGCGGGCCTTCCTGGGCGGCGACCTGGCCGACGACGCCGTGGCGGTGTGCCTGGACTGGTCCGGCCCGGCGCCGGGCCCCGCCGACGCCCCGGCGTGAGGCGGCGCTCAGCCGCGCCGGCCGGCGGCGGGCGGCGGGCAGACACAGGTCGGGCTGGGCACCTCCAGCGGCTCCCCGGCCGGCGCCGGCACGCCGCTCACCGGGTCCAGCGCCATCGTGACCAGGCTGTGTGACCGCTCGTTCGCCACGTGGAGGAAGTCCCCCCACAGGGCGAGGTGCCGCGGCCAGCGGCCGCCGCAGGGCACCTCGGCGACCAGGCGGGGGCCCGCGCCGGCCAGGGTGAAGACGGCGACCGTGTCCGGGCCGCGGTTGGCCACGTACAGCAGGCCGCCGGCCGGGTGCACCGCCAGCTCCGACGGGTGCACCGGCCCGGCGTGGCGGCTGGCCGGGGCCTGGGCGACCAGCGTCGGCTCGCCGGTGGCCGGGTCCGGCGCGTAGCACAGCACCGTGCCGGCGAGTTCGCCGGTGACGTACCAGCGGTCTCCCGGCCCGAAGGCCAGGTGGCGCGGACCGGTGCCGGGCGGGGCGGCCACCGGCGGCCCCGCCGGCCGCAGCCGGCCGTCGGCCAGCGCGTAGCGGTGGATCCCGTCGGTGCCCAGGTCCACCGCCCATACCCGGGCGTCTGCCCCGGGCGCCACCATGTGCGCGTGCGGGCCAGCCTGCCGGTCCGGGTCGGGCCCGCGTCCGTCGTGGACGGCCAGGTCGGACCGCTGCCCCGGGACACCGGCCTCGTCCAGCGGGTACGCCGCCACGCTGCCGCTGCCGTAGTTGGCGCACAGCAGCCACCGGCCGTCGGGCGACACGGCCAGGTGGCACGGGGAGTCGCCGCCGGTGTCGTGCCGCACCAGCCGGCTCAGGCCGCCGTCGGGCGCGAGCGACCAGGCGCTGACCGCCCCCCGCCGCCCCTCGTGCACCGCGTACAGCACCGGCCGGCTCGGATGCCGGGCCAGGAAGGACGGCGAGTCGGTGGGTGCCGCGACGCCCAGCCAGGTGAGCCGGCCGGTGTCCGGGTCGCGGCGCACCGCGCCGATGCCCTCACCGGAGCCGCCGGCCTCGGCGGTGTAGCAGCCGACGTACCCGATCTGCGCCTCCGGGCCGAGGCCCGCCACGCCCAGCCCGCTCACCGGGCACCCGCCGCGTGCCAGGCGACGGTGCGCCGCATGACGTGCTCCACGAGCGCGATCAGCACGTCCTTGCCGGAGCGGCGGTCCCGCGCGTCACACAGCACGACCGGCACGTCGGGGTCCAGGTCGAGCGCCCCGCGCACCGCCTCGGCGCTGAACCGCTGCGCGCCCTCGAAGCAGTTCACCGCGACCAGGAACGGCGTGCCGCGGCGCTCGAAGTAGTCCACCGACGGGAAGCAGTCGGCCAGCCGACGGGTGTCGGCCAGCACCACCGCGCCCAGCGCGCCGTTGGCCAGCTCGTCCCAGAGGAACCAGAAGCGGTCCTGGCCCGGCGTGCCGAACAGGTACAGCACCACGTCGGAGCCCACGGTGATGCGGCCGAAGTCCATGGCGACCGTGGTGGTGGACTTGGACTCCACGCCGGAGGTGTCGTCGGTGCCGACGCCGACGTCGGTGAGCACCTCCTCGGTCTGCAGGGGCCGGATCTCGCTGACCGAGCCGACCAGCGTGGTCTTGCCGACGCCGAAGCCCCCGGCCACCAGGATCTTCAGCGCCAGGGGGACCGTCCGCTCAGAGTCCACGGAGTCCATTGACCACCGCCTTGAGTACGTGTTCGTCGGGAAGATGCGCGGCGCCGGGCGGCTCGTGCAGGCTGATCAGTCCGGTGGCGAGCAGGTCGCCCAGGAGCACCCGCACCACGCCGAGGGGCAGGTCCAGGGCGGCGGACAGCTCAGCCACCGACGTGGGGCGCGCGGTCGCGGCGTACAGGGCCCGGTGCTCCGGCTGCAGCTCGGGCGGCAGCGGTCCGGCCGCGGGCCGGGCGACCACCAGGGCCACCAGGTCGAAACCGCCGGCTCCCGGGCGGACCCGGCCGCCGGTGACGGCGTACGGGCGCACCACCGGACCGGCGTCCCGGTCCAGCCAGTGCTCCCCCACGCCCTCAGCCCGCCGCATCGACGGGTGCCGCGGGCGTGCGGGCCGACGTGGACAGGTTCTCCCCCACCCGGGCGACGAGCATGGCCATCTCGTACGCGATCAGGCCGATGTCCGCCTCGGCGCCGCTGCGCAGGGCCAGGCAGGCCCCGTGCCCGGCGGCCGTGACGAACAGGAACGCCGACTCCATCTCGACCACGGTCTGGCGCACCGGTCCGGCCTGGAAGTGCCGGCTGGCGCTGCGGGCCAGGCTCTGGAAGCCCGCCGCCATCGCGGCCAGGTGCTCGCCCTCCTCCCGGCCCAGGTCCCGGGAGGCGCCGATGAGCAGGCCGTCGGCGGACAGGACCACCGCCTGCTCGGCGTACGGCACGCGCGCGATCAGGTCGTCCAGGAGCCAGTCCAGGTTCGTCGCGGCGTTGTTCGGTCCCGTCATGCGTCCTCTTCCCGGTCGGCGGCGGGCCGGCCCTCGGCCGGCGCGGCGGGGGTCGGCCGGCCCTCGGCCGGCGCGGCGGCAGCCGGCCGGGCACCCGCGCCGCGCCCGCGGCGGGTGCCGGCCTGGAAGGAGTTCATCATCGCCCGGATCTCCTCCGGTGACCGGGATCCGGGGCCCTGGTCGTCGGCGGGTGTCGCGGGCGCCAGGGCACCGCGCAGCTGCGGGGCGAGGCTGGCCTGTCGGACCCGGCGGGGCAGCCCGTCGCGGGACAGCTCCCCGACCGGCACCGGCTGCGGCCCGCCGCCCCCGACGCCGGCCCGCGGCGCCACCGGCCGGGCATCCGCCACCGCGCCCCGCGGCCGCGCATCCGCCACCGGCCGGGAATCCGCCACCGGCCCCACGCCCGCCGCCGCCGTGCGGGCCCGGCGGTGCAGGCCGTCGGGCGCCACGGCGTCCCCGGCCTGCACCCGGGCCGCCCCGGCCTGCGCCGCGCCGCCCTGGCGGGGCAGGGACGGCGCGCCGGGTGTCGGCGCGGCGGCCGGGCCCACCAGCTCGGCCGGGATGAGCACCACCGCGGTCACCCCGCCGTAGGGGGACGGGCGCAGCCGCACTGCGACGCCGTGCTTGGCGGCCAGCCGCGCCACGACGAACAGGCCCAGCCGGGCGCTGTTGGCGGGATCGAAGTCCGGCGGCGTGGCCAGCCGCTCGTTCGCGGCGGCCCGCGCCTCCGGGCTCATCCCCAGGCCCCGGTCCTCGATCTCCACGGCGTAGCCGCGCGGCACCGCCTGGCCGGTGACCCGCACCGGGGTCTTGGGCGGGGAGAACGAGGTGGCGTTCTCGATCAGTTCGGCCAGCAGGTGGATGACGTCACCGACGGCCCGGCCGAGCACCGAGGCGTCCTCCACGGACACCACGTTGACGCGCCGGTAGTCCTCCACCTCGGACACGGCCCCGCGGATCACGTCGATCATCGGCACCGGCTGCCGCCACACCCGGCCGGGCGCGGCACCGGCCAGGATCACGAGGTCCTCGGCGTGCCGGCGCATCCGGGTGGCCAGGTGGTCGACCCGGAACAGATCGTCCAGCTCGTCGGGGTCGGTGGTGCGACGCTCCATCTTGTCGAGCAGGGCGAGCTGGCGGTGCAGCAGGGTCTGCGAGCGGCGGGCGATGTTGAGGAACACGTCGTTGAGGCCCCGACGCAGGTTCGCCTCGTCCACCGCGGACTGCACCGCGGTCCGCTGCACCTCGGTGAAGGCCCGGCCCACCTGGCCGATCTCGTCGTTGCCGTACTCCAGCTCCGGCGCCTCGGCGGCCACGTCGACCCGCTCGCCGCCGCGCAGCCGGGCCACCACGGCGGGCAGCCGCAGACCGGCCAGCTCCAGGGCGGCGCGGCGCAGACCGGTCAGCCGGGCGATGAGCGACCGGCCGAGCCGGACGGACAGCAGCGCGGTCACCCCGACGGCCAGCAGCCCGAGCACGCCGGCGAACCCGAGCCGCAGGAAGATCCCGAACGCCACCTCCCGGGCGTGGGCGGCCACCGCCTCGCCCTGGGCCACCTCGAAGTCGCGCGTCTGGTCGGCCACCGAGTCGTACGCGCTCTGCCAGCGGCCGGAGTCGACCGGGACGTCGCCGCCCTCGCGCGCCCGGGCGACGAGGCGGTCCTCCATCGCGCGCAGGTCCACGAAGGCCGGACCCTCGGTCATCCGCTGGTACGCCGCGCGCTGCTCGGTAGGCAGCTCCCCGATCGCCTCGCCGAACAGGTGCCGCTGCACGCCGATGAGCTGCACGAGTCGGCTCGGCTCCCCCTCGCCGAACCGCCCGGCGGCGAACGCGCCGTAGACCAGGGCGTTCTCCTGGGCGAGCACCTCCTGGGCCCGGCCCAGCGTGATCAGGGTCCGGGACGAGCGGGCCAGCTGGGGGTCGTCCATGGCGGCCAGTGCGGCGGTCAGCCGGATCGCCGACTCCACCACGCCGTTGTAGAGGCCCAGGGCCCCGGGCCGGTCCACCTCCCGGCGGTCGATGAAGGACCGGCCGGCCGGCAGCGCGTCCAGCTCGGTGAGCACCTCGGCGACGCGCCGGCGGCCCAGCTCACCGGCGGTCCGGCGGACCTGGGGGGTGTTCACCAGCGCGCGGAACGTGGCCGCGGCCGTGTCGGTGCGGACCCGCTGCTCGTCCAGGGTGGGCACCCGGTCGCGCCCGCCCAGGTACACCAGGGAGAGGACCCGCTCCCGCTGCAGCTCCACCACCAGCGTCTGGGCGGGCAGGATCGCGTACTCGCGGTTGGTCTGGAGGTCGAGCAGGTTCAGCGCCGGCCCGATGGTGAGGCTCGTGGCGAAGGCCCACAGCACCACCAGCGTGGTCAGGGGGACGAGCAGCATCGCAGTGATCTTGGACCGGATGGACCAGCTCCGAGTACTCACGCAGACCTCGTCCGTGGGGGGAGACGACGGGACTGACACGGGACGCCGCACCGGGCCCCCGGTCCGGCCGGCGGGGACGACGAAGCGGCAGCATGTGCGCCTCGCGCATGATACGGACTTCTTTCGGCTTTGGGCGAGGGCCAGGCCACATTGTCATCGCGTCGGGACCGTCCTCACGACGGGCCGGCGGGCGGGCCGGGCGGCGCCACGGCCCCGGTCGACCCGCCCGACGCGGCGCGCACCGATCGACGTGTGCCGACCGACGCCCGCGGGCATATCGCCGGGGAAGGAGGAACAGCCATGACATCAACGCAGATCATCATCACGGTCGTCGTTCTGGTGGTGCTGCTCGCGCTGGCGGCGGTCCTGTGGCTCGTGCTGCGCCGCCGCGCCCTGCGCGAGCGGTTCGGACCGGAGTACGACCGCCTCGTGTCCGAACAGGACAGCCGCACCGCGGCCGAGCGGGAGCTACGCACCCGCGAGCGCCGCCACGCCGAGCTGGAGCTGCGCCCGCTGCCACCGGAGTCCCGGGCCACCTACGCCGCGGCCTGGGAGGAGTTGCAGGCCCGCTTCGTCGACGCGCCCAGGGAGGCGGTGCGGGCCGGTGACGAGCTGGTCACCCGCCTGGTCGCCGAGCGCGGCTACCCCACCGGCGACTACGACGAACAGGTCGCCCAGCTCTCCGTCGAACACGCCCGCACCCTGGACCACTAC
>DATMJT010000104.1:0-6610 GCA_035553735.1 Pilimelia sp. | reverse complement strand
CCGCCGCCCCCACGCGGATCCCGGCCGCCCGCCGGGCGGTCCCGCGGCCGGTGACGTGCGGCGCACCGCGGCCGCCGCCGGCCGGCGGCGGCCGCGAACCGGATCGACCCGATCGGGCAATGACGGGTGACGGCGTCACGTGATGGCGTCAGGCCCGATCGAGGATGGTGAGTGGAATGACGGCGTACGCCGAAAGCGCCCCGACATGACGGCGGCGGCGCCGCTGCGCGGCGAGGCGCCGGAGGCGCTCAGCGACGGCGAGCTGGTGAACCGGTCCGTGCGGGACGCGGAGCGGTTCGCGGAGATCTTCGACCGGCACGCCGCGGCGGTGCACCGGTACCTGGCCCGGCGGATCGGTCGCTCGCTCGCCGACGACCTGACCGCCGAGACGTTCCTGGTGGCCTTCCGCCAGCGGGAGCGTTACGACCCCCGGTACCCCGACGCCCGGCCCTGGCTGTACGGGATCGCCACGAACCTGCTGCGGCGCGAGCAGCGCGCCGAGATCCGCCAGTACCGGGCGCTGGCCCGCACCGGCGCCGACCCGGTGTCCGCCGACGCGCAGGACGAGGTGGTCGCCCGGGTGGCGGCCTCGGCCGTCCAGCGTCGGTTGGCGGCGGTGCTGGCTCGCCTACCGGCCGGCGAACGCAGCGTGCTGCTGCTCATCGCCTGGGAACAGCTCAGCTACGACGAGGTGGCGCGGGCGCTGGACGTGCCGGTCGGCACGGTCCGGTCCCGGTTGCACAGCGCCCGGAAGCGGATTCGCGCGGCCCTGGGCGATCTCGATCCGATCACGCACGAGGGGATGGACTGACCATGGACGATCTGGACCTCGTCCGCCGGCTGCGGGCGGGCGTGTCACCGGCCGACCCGGTGACCTTGGCCGCCGCGCGCGCCGAGCTCCTGCGGGAGGCGCGGGGGGTCGGCCCCCGCCCGCGACACCGGTGGGATCCCCGGCTGCGGTGGGGCCTGGCCGCCACGGGGGGCCTGGCCGCAGTGCTCACCGGGGCGCTGGCCGTGGGCGCGCTGCCCGGCACCCCCCCACCGGCCGGCGGCTCCCCCGGTGTCGCGGCGTCCCTGCCCGGCGGCGGCTCCCCGGCCGCCGTGGTGCTGCGCAACGCCGCATACGCGGCACAGGCCAAGCCGGCGCTGACCGCCCGGCCGGACCAGTTCGTGTTCGTGGAGTCGGTCACCGCGTACAGCACCATGCGGGTCGAGCACGGCCGGCAGACCTTCCTCCCGCCACAGCCGACCCTGCGCCGGGTGTGGCGGTCGGCGGACGGCACCCGCGACGGGCTGCTGTGGCAGCGGCCCCGCTACGGCGGCGCCGAGGTGCGTACCCCGCTGGACGGCTGCCGCACCGACGCGGGCGCCCCGCCGCCCGACTGCGCCGGCCTGGCGGCCTTCCGCACCGACCTGCCCACGTCCGGGGATGCCATGCTCGCCTGGCTGTACGCCCAGCCCCGGGGCAAGAGGTCGGCCGATGCCCAGGCGTTCACCGCGGTCGGCGACCTGATCCGCGAGACCTACCTGCCGCCGCCCTCGCTGGCGGCCCTGTTCTCGGCGGCGTCCCGGATCCCGGGGGTGACGGTGCGCAGCGGCGCGGTCGACGTGGCCGGGCGCACGGGCGTCGGGATCGGGATGCCGGGCGCCGACGTCGAGCTGGTCTTCGACCGGCAGACCTACGAGTACGTCGGGGAACGGGGCCACGATCCCACGGGGGCGACCATCGGCAGCGCACAGCTGCGGATGGCCGTGGTGGACCGGCCGGGCCAGCTGCCGTAACCGGCCGACCGCCGCGCCCGGCGCCCACCGACGGGCGCCGGGCGCGGCGCCTGGCGGTGGCGGGCTGCGTGCCGACCGTGGCCGGCGGCCGGTTGACCGCGCCGGCCCGGCGCCCGAACCCCGTCAGCGGCCCCCGGCGCTGTCCGTGGCCCTTCGGCACCGGCGCAGGCTGGCCCGGTCAGCGCCGCCGGTCGGCGAAGTGCCGGACCATGCAGGCCAGCAGCCGGGTGTCGAACGGCAGCCGGGTGCAGCAGTCGACCGCCTCGGCCAGGTGCGCGGCCATGAGCCGGTGCGCCTCATCGAGCCCCCGCTGCCGGACGATGTTGACCCGGCCCAGGTCGTTGCCCGCGTCCTTGCCGAGCGCGTCGGTCGACGACGTGGCGTCCAGGACGTCGTCGCGCAGCTGGAAGACGATGCCGGCGTGGTGGGCGTAGCGGGCCAGCAACGCGGTCTGCTCGGCCGGGCGCCCCACGACCATCATCAGCGGCACCAGGGCCGCCTCGATGGCGGTCGAGGTCTTCAGCGCGTACATCTGCAGGATGTCCGCCCCGCTGGCCGGCGCGGCGCCCCGCCCCATCCGCAGGTCCAGGTGCTGACCGCGGCACAGCCGGTCGGGCCCCAGCACGGCGCCGGCGTAGTCGATGACCTCGGTGACCCGGGGCGCCGGGAACCACCGGTCGAGCCGGGCGAGCAGGCCGAAGGCGGTGGAGACCATGGACAGCGCGGCCAGCTGCACGCTGCCCTCGTCGAACACCAGGTGGGCGGCCGGGCGGCCGCGCCGGACGGTGGCGTCGTCCTGCGCCGGCAGGTCGTCGAACAGCAGGCTGGCGGTGTGGAAGAGCTCCCCGGCCGCGAGCACCGGCTCGACGGTCACCGGATCGAGCCCCAGCCCCTCGGCCAGCATGAGGGTCAGCGCCGGCCGCAGCCGCTTGCCCTGTCCGGCCATCGCGTACGCCACGATCTCGCCGAGCTCCCCGGCCCGGCTCGGTGGGCAGTGTCGCGCCACGACCTCGTTGACGTAGGCCAGCCGGTCCGCCACGAAGGTGCGGCAGTCGACCACGCGCCGGTTGCGGTGGTCCAGCAGCTGGCCGACCCGCGTCCGCAGCCGCTGGTCCACCGCCTCCAGCCGCCGGACCGCCCGCGGCGGCGCGTTCGACGCCACCCGCAGGAACCGCGCGACCTCGTCGGTGGGCGGGTAGTCGCGGGCCAGCGCCGCGGCGCGGCGCGGGTCCGCGGACAGGTGGGTGGCCAGCCGGGCCGCGCCGTAGCCGGTCAGCGCGTCGGTCACGGCGGGGTCCCCGCCGTACACCTCGGCGGCCACGTACGCCGTGTAGGCGAACAGGTCGTACAGCGGGTCGGCGCCGTCGCCGGGGTGCGTGAACGGGGTCAGCCGCCCGCACCGGGCGTCCTCCTCACGGTCGATCAGGTCGTCGCGCAGCTGGCTGATCAGCACCGTGTTGACGCAGCGCGCGTAGAAGGAGTCCGGCAGCGCCCGCCGGGCGAAGATGTTCGCCACCACCCGGCTCATGCCGGCCTTGACCAGCAGCTCCGGGTGACCGGCCGCGGCCGGCGCGGGCGGGCCGCCGGCGATCCGGGCGGCGTCGCGGCGCTGGGCCACGTGCATGGACTCCGCCGCCTGGTACAGGTGCCGGTAGCGGTCGGCCGGGTAGCGCTCGCGCACCGCGGCGTGCGCCAGCGCAAGCTCCTCCGCCAGGGGATGGTCCGGCAGCTCGGCGGCGGCCACCGGCTCCCCCGTGGCCAGCGCCCGCGAGATCAACGCGGCGTACCGCTCCCGCTCGGCCGCCGGCAGGTGGCCGCCGGGCAGGTCGAGCAGGGCGTCGTCCACGATCGCGTACGCGGCCCCGAAGGCGTACGCCGCCGGGAGCACCCGGGCGAAGTGCTCCCGCGCCTCGGCCGGAGCCGACCCGAGCGTGTCGATGGCCGCGATGACCAGGACCGCGGCCATCGCGCGCAGCACCTTTCCCATGCCGCCCGCGCGCAGCACCGCGTCCGGCAGCGCCCCGTGCAGGCGATCCAGGCGCTCGGTCACCCAGGCCGTCTCCGGCAGCCCGTCCAGCACCGGGAGCTGGCGGCGCAGCGCGTCCACCACCCCGGCCGCGCCCCGGTCCCCGTCCATCGCGGCGAGCACGCGGCGCGGCGTCGGCAGCCCGCACCGGCCGTCGGCCAGCAGTGCCCCGATCGTGTCCGGGCCGGGTACCTCGGCCATGTTCAGCACGCCGAAGTGGACCACCTCCCGGGTCAGCCGGGCCCGCTGCCGGCCGGGCCAGCCGAGCCGGCCGGGCCAGCCGGGGCCGGCGAGCGGGCGCCCCGCGAGGACCCCCGGCAGCCGGAGCCGGCCGCCGGGCGACGCCAGCGCGGCCGTGTGCCGCTCGACGTGGTCGGCGACGCGTCCCGGGTTGGCGTCGCGCCAACGCCGGAAGTCGGCCAGCGTGTGCTCGGCGCCCGCGCGCAGCCGCGTCCACTCGAGATCCGGCTGCCGGAACGGAAAAGGACCTGGTCTGTCTGCCGTGTCTGCCCTGCCTGCCGAACCACTCATGCGACGCTGGCGCAGCTCCCCTCACCACGAGACCGGGGTGTGCCGGTGCCCTCGATCGTAGCCAGCGGACGCCACCACGGCGCCCGGCGAACCGACCACCGCGCCACCCGGCACACCGACCGCCGCGCCACCCGGCACACCGACCACCGCGCCGACCGCCGCGCCACCCGGCACACCACCACGCGTTACCCGCCCGGCACCGGCGCCGGACAGGCCAGCGGCGGCTCGTGCCGGGCCGGCTCGCGGCGGGCGACCAGGGAGGACCGCGCCCCGCACCGCGGCGGCTCGATCGGCAGCAGCGCCCGCAGCAGCAGCAGCGGGGTGGCGCACGCCCACGCCTGCGGGGAGCAGGCGGTGGGGAAGACCACCGGTACGCCGGTCACCTGCCGCTCGGCCCCGACGATGGCCTCGGGCAGCCGGTGGTCGAGGTGGGCGGCCGCGGCGAGCATCGCCTCGGCCAGCCGGGCCGCCTCCGCGGTGCGGCCGTAGCGCAGCAGCCCGGCGGTGACGAGCGAGTTGTCGTGCGGCCACACGGTGCCGTGGTGGTAGCCCATCGGGTTGTAGGCCAGCTGGTCGGCGGCCAGGGTCCGCACGCCCCACCCGGAGAACAGCGGGGCGCCGAACAGGTGCTCCACCACCGCATCGACGTGCGCGTCGGGCACGATCCCGCTCCACAGCAGATGCCCGATGTTCGAGGTCAGGGTCCTCACCGGCTGCTTGTGCCCGTCCAGGGCCAGCGCGTAGAAGCCCTCGTCCGGCAGCCAGAACGCCTCCACGAAGCGGCTGCGCAGCACCTCGGCGTCGCGTTCCAGCCGCTCGGCCAGGACCGGGTCGTTCCAGCAGTCGCGGGCCAGGCGCGCGGTGCGGCGGCGCGCGTCGTAGGCGTACCCCTGAATTTCGCAGGTGGCCCGCGGCAGCACCGCGAGCGTGCCGTCGGGGTGCACGATCGAGTTGTGCGAGTCCTTCCAGCAGTGGTTCTGCAGGCCCGAGCGTGGGTTGCGGGTCTGGTACTCGATGAACAGGTCCCCGTCGCGGTCGCCGTGGTGCTCGATCCAGGCCAGCGCGGCCCGGGCGGCGCCCTCCAGCGCCCGCACGGTGTCCCGGTCGCCGGTCCAGCGCTCGTACTCCTCCAGCACGACGAGGAACAGGGGGGTCGCGTCGGCCGTGCCGTAGTAGGGCGAGTGCGGCTGCTGCCTGAAGTGGGTCAACTCGCCGTGGCGCAGCTCGTGCAGGATCTTCCCGGGCTCGGCGTCGCGGAAGTCGTCCAGCTCGGTGGCCTGGTGGTCAGCCAGGGTCCGCAGGGTCGCCCGGCACATGTCCGGGGCGATCGGCAGGGCCTGGTACGCGGTGATCAGGGCGTCGCGACCGAACAACGCCATGAACCACGGCAGTCCGGCGGCGGGCAGTGGGGCCACGCCCTCGTCGTCGTCGGGGTGCAGCCGCAGGGCGGCCAGATCGGTCAGCGACTGCTGGTAGATGCGGCGCAGGGTGTCGTCGGCGCAGTCCAGGTCCGGCAGGTGCGCCAGCCACTCCTGCGCGACGTTGCGCGACCCCGACGGCTGCCGTACCGGCCCGAGCCACTGCTCGCCCGCGCCCACCGAGATCTCGATCTCGGTTTCCCAGGTCTCGGCCGGGCCGAGCCGCAGGTGGTAGGTGAGCAGCCTGCGGGTCACCGCGGCCCCGGGTGCGCGGATGAGCGTCTCGCGGCGGAAGTCGCCCCGCTCGTAGCCGAGCACCACCCGGTCGCCGTCGACCCGGGCGTACCGGCGCCCGGCCTTCGGGGCATCCTCGTCGATCTCGAAGACATCGGCGAAGTCGGCCTCGAACAGCACCGACACCTGCACGGCCAGCGGCTCCAGCTCGTGGTTGGTCAGCTGGAGCCGCTCCAGCACCCCGCCGGCGACCTGCCGGCGGCGGACCACCGCGTACGTCGGGGTCTCGTCCATCGCCTCCACGGGCTCGGCCAGGAAGAACACCGCCTGGTCGGTGTCCACCGTGGCACCGGAGACCGCCTCCGGGCGCCGGCCGTCCACCCGCAGCTCCCAGCGGGACAGGTGGCGCATGTCGCGGTGGAACAGCCCACTGGGCACCCGCAGCTGCGGCCGCACGTCGCCCGCGAGATCACTGACCATGAACGTCTTGCCGCACAGGATCCGCACCTGTCGAGGCCGCACCGCCCCACCCCCACCGGTCGGCGCGCCCGGCCGACCCGCCGCCCACATCATCGCGCAGCGAATCGCGCTCCGAGCCAGAATCGGGCCACGGCCGAGC
>DATMJT010000103.1:0-5882 GCA_035553735.1 Pilimelia sp. | reverse complement strand
GCGCTCGCCGCCCTCCAGCCAGTAGTGCAGCGTCGACTGGGCCACCCGGAGCAGCCGGGCAGCCTCAGCTTCCGAGAAGACCTCACGTTCCAGGACGCTCACCACGCCGCCAGTCTCCCACGACGAGGCGCGCGACGTTGCAGGTGCGCAGCGAACGTAACGGGCCCGTCGCTGGACGTCCCGCGGCACGGGCTGCGTGGAGGGCTCTACCGATGCCGGACGCCTGGCGACGCTACGCCGAGCCGGATCCGATCGTCGCCGAACTGCGGGCCAACCCCCGGCGCCACTGCACGATGATCACGATAATGCCGTAAGGCACCCTTCGCGCTCCCCATGGTCATGGTCGGCGCCCGGACCTGGAACGGGCCGCCGAGGGCCTCGCCGGCACCGGCGACCACCTCCAGCTGCTTCACGATGCCGTGCCTGGCCAACGTGCGGAATCAACCTGGGCGAGCTGAGGGGACACGGACGGTGGACCTCGGGTCGGTGAACGGGAATTCTCTGGACGGCGAGGAGCACTCCCGCACCGCCGCGGCGGACCACCCACCTCAGGATGCCGCGGGCTGCGCAACCCGGGCGCCGCGGATTGCCGCCGCAGACGGGGCCGACAGTGTCACCTACGCAGGTGACTGACGAGTCCCGCCGCAGCACTCACGGTGAGAGCACAGACACCGTTGAGCTGGAGTGGTGAGCGATGTCGACCCCGGGTGTGATCTTCAAGCGATGTGGATGCCGGAGCAGCGAGGGCCTGCGGCTGGAGAAGTCCTGCCCCCGGCTCGGCGAACGCGGGCACGGCAGCTGGTACTTCCACTGCACGGCCACCAACCTGCTCGGCCGCCGGGAGCGGGCCCGCCGCGGCGGCTACCCGTCACAGGCCGCCGCCCGCCGCGCCCGCAGCGAGTGGCTGATCACCACCGCGGCCGACCGCACGGCGCAGGGCTGGACCGTGCAGCGGTGGCTGCGGCACTGGCTGGACACCCGCACCCACCTGCGACCGACGACCCGCTTCCACTACACCCGGGACGTGGACAAGGTCCTGATTCCGTACCTGGGCCGCTACCGCCTCGCCGACCTCGACGCTGGTTTGCTCCGGTCGGTCTTCGTCCGGATCGCCGCCACGACCAATAGCAAGGGACGCCCGCAGTCCGCCTCCGCGATGCAGCACCTGCGCACCACGCTACGCGCCGCGCTCAACCTCGCGGTGAAGGAAGGGCTGCTCGACTGCAACCCGGCCCGGCACATCGAGATCGTCGGCTACCAGCCTGCCTGCGCCAGGGTGTGGACCGATACCCGCGTTGAGCAGTGGACTCTGACCGGCGACCGCCCGGCCGTGGCGGTGTGGACCGCCGAACACCTCGCCACCTTCCTTGGATCGGTCGCCGACGACTCGCTGTACGCGTTCTGGTGGCTCGCGGCCCTGCGCGGCATGCGCCGCGGCGAGCTGTGCGGCCTGCGGTGGGTCGACATCGACTTCGACCGCCGTACCCTGTCCGTGGAACGCAACCGCACCACCGCCGGCTACACCGTGGTCGAAGGCGTCCCCAAGACCGCCGCCGGGCGCCGCACCATCGCCCTGGACAAGCACACCGTGCACATCCTGCGCGCCCTGCGCCGTCACCGACTCCACCAGCGCGGAGAAGCCGCGGAGAACCGCACCCCCTGGACCGACACCGGCTACGTGTTCACCCGCGCCGACGGAAAGCCGATCAACCCGAACTACCCCACCACCCGCTTCCGCAAGCTCGTCACGCGGGCCGGGCTGCCGCCCGTACGGCTGCACGACCTACGGCACGGCACCGCCTCCCTGGCCCACCAGGCCGGCGCCGACCTGAAAACCCTGCAGGACCTGCTCGGCCATTCCAGCATCGTGGTCACCGCCGACACCTATACCAGCGTCCTACCCCAAGCCCAACGCCGCTGCGCCGCCGCCACCGCCCAACTCGTCCTCGCCGCCGCCCACCGCACCCGCAAGAAGATCAAGTCCCGGGCGGGTAAGAACCGGCCCGACCAGCGACCGAAATCAGGTGTCCCCACCACGGCCACGCCCACACCCGCCGCCAAGCCGCAGGTCAGCAAGCCGCGGCACACCACAACGGCGACGAAACCCGGCGCACCCACGTCGCACCCACGTGACACCCAGCATCCACATCGCCCGGACAAGCGAAAGGCCCGAACCACGTCACCGCAGCTCAGGCCCAACTCGATCTTGCGCGCCCGAAGGGACTCGAACCCCTAACCTTCTGATCCGTAGTCAGATGCTCTATCCGTTGAGCTACGGGCGCAGTGCTCGACCAGTGTACATGCCGGCCTGAACGCGGAGGCTCCGGGATTCGAACCCGGGAGGGGCTTTAAGGCCCCAACCGCATTAGCAGTGCGGCGCCATAGACCAGACTAGGCGAAGCCTCCCGAGCGGTCCCTGCAGACCGCTGCCGATCGAGGATACAGGGCTCGGTCGGCCGGCGGTGAGTGCGGGGTCAGGTTCGGGTGTCGTCCCTGGTCCGGGCCCAACGCTGCGGCGCCGTCAAGAGGTGACCATGTCGGTTGGCGGTTAGGCTCGCAGGTCATGGACGAGGACCGCCAGCCACCACCACGCCCCCGTCGGCCGCAGGCACAGCGCGCCGGCAGGTCGGCCAGGCGTGATCCGCAGCACACCGAAGGCGCCGGCTCGGCCGCCGGCCCGGCGCTGGACAGGACCGCCGGCGACTCCGCCGCGGGCACAGCTGAGCCCGCACAGCCGGCGGCCCCTGGGCCGGCGCCGCGAACGCGCGCGCCAGCGCGAAAGGGCGGCAAGACTCCTCCGCCAGTGCTCTTCCAACCCCCACCGCCACGCGGCCGGGAATCGAACGACGCGACGCCGGCCCAAGCCCTGCCGCCGCAGCTCGCCGACGAATCGACGGCGGACCGGCCGCGACCGGCACGCGGCCGGGAGGACGGCTCGACCGCGGGCGGCCCGGCCCGGCGCGGCGCGGCCAAGACAGCAAAGGTGACAAAGCCGGCCGGCGCGGCGAAGGCCCCGAGGGCCACCAAGCCGGTGGAGGACGCCACGCCGGCTGAGGGAGCCAAGGCCGCTGGGGCGGCGAAGACCGGCGCTCCGCGCCGGGTGACCGGGGGCGCCGCGACCTCGGCGCGGACCGGGTCCGCCCGAGCGAGGTCGCAGGGCGCCGCAGGGGCCGGCAACCAGCCCGAGGAGGGGGGCGCCGCGACGCCGTCGGACGCCGCTGCCGCCGCGGCGGTCACCGAGACGGCGCCTCGGGCGGACGGCGGGGCATCCGCCCCGGCGGAGAGGTCTGCCGCGTCCGCCGGCGCACCGAGTGCCCCGAAGCCGCGCAAGGCCACGAAGGGCGCGGCGACCGGGCGCGCCACCACGAGGCAAACGAGCGCGCCGAAGGAGGCGACGCCGGCGGCAGCGGCGCGGGTGGTGCCCGGCGAGGCCCCGATCTCCGGTGCGGAGGTCACCTTCCCCGGCTGGGAGCGGCTGCGGTCCGACCCCGGGCACCTCCCTGAGCTGCTGGCCCTCGCCGCTGTCCGGCGGATCGGGCCGGTGGCGGACCGCTGGTGCCGCCACCTTCAAGCCACCTACCCGGGCGCCACCCCGGACGGCTTGGCCCGGTTGGCCGTACGTCACTTCTGCCGGAGCGCGGCGGTCGGCGGCGTCGCGGCGGCACTGACCGGCCTCCTGCGCCCGGCGGCCGAGCTCAGCGCCCTGGCCTGGCACCAGGCTGGCGTGGTGCTGCACGTCGCGGCAGCGTACGGCGCCGACCCCCGGCACCCGGACCGGGCCGTGGACCTGCTTGTCCTGACCCGGATACAGCCCAACGCCGAGGTCGCCCGGGCGGCCGTCGCGCAGGCGGTGAGCGACGACTCGACCGCCGGTCGCCCCGCCTGGCAGCAGGCGGCCGAGGGCGCGTGGCGGCTGGCGGCACCTGCGGCGAACGAGACCCCCGGGTGGCTGGCGCTGCGACTCATCGGCCGTGCGGTGCCGGGCTTGTCCAGTGCCCTGGCCGGTGCAGGCTCGTCGGCCAGCACCGAGCGGTTGGCGCACCGCGCTATCGGGCACTACCGGCGGGCGCCCACTGGGTGAACCGCACGAGCGGCGGCCGCGGGTGCCGACCGGTGAGGCACACGGCCGGCCGAACGCCGCCGGGTGGACCACCTGCCCGGGCGGTGCGGGGCGCCGATCGCTGCGGCGCCCGGCCGGCGGGGCCCGGGGCGGCACCACCCGCGGCGGGCACCCGCGGCGGGCACCCGGCGGCGCCCACCGGCGGGCGCCGACGGCACCGGTCGATCAGAGCCAGGTGACCCGGTCGCGCAGGAGGGCGTAGCCCACGAAGGCCACCACGTCGAGCAGCGTGTGGGCCACGACAAGCGGACCCAGCCTGCGGGTACGCAGGAAGAGCAGCGCGAACACCACCCCCATGACGGCGTTGCCGACGAACGCCCCGAACCCCTGGTACAGGTGGTAGGTGGCGCGCAGCAGGGCGCTGGCGGCCACCGCCCGGCGCGGCCCCCAGCCCATGTCGCCGAGCCGGTGCAGGAGGTATCCGACGACAACGACCTCCTCGAGGATGGCGTTCTGCGCGGCGGCCAGCACGAGCACCGGCACCGCCCACCAGACCGCGGGCAGCGCCGCCGGTACGACCTGGGCGTTCACCCCGAGTGCCAGCGCGGCGAAGTAGAGCCCGAGCCCCGGCAGGCCGATTGCGGCGGCCAGCGCCACCCCCAGCCCGGCGTCGAACGCGGGCCGCCGCCCGTCGAGGCCCAGCCGGCGCAGGGGGTCGGCGTGGTCGCGCCCGAGCAGGTGTACGGCGAGCAGCACGGGCACCAGGGCGAAGAAGATCTCCAGTAGTTGCAGGGTGAGATCGAGCCATGGTCGACCGGGGGCCGCCGAGGTGTTGAGCGAGGCCGACTGGGCGGACAACGGCCGCCCGGCGGTCAGGCGGGCGATGATCTGCACGACCGCGTAGACCGCGGAGGCCCCGACGGAGACCCCCAGTACCAGCAGGATCTCGGTACGCAGCCGGGCGCGGTCGCGGGGGGCCTGCGCCCCGCACTCGATCGTCACGCGATCAACTGTGCCGTACCCGGTGCACCTCGCCGCACCGGACCGGCCGCCGCGTCCGGCCGGTCCCGGGCGTCAGGCCGGCGCGGCCGTGATCGGCCGTTCGCCGCCGGAGCGGGCGGCCGCCACGCCGAAGAAGTCGCCGCCCTTGCGGCGCGGATCGTCGGTGCCCCAGGCACGTCCGCGGGGCACCTTGACCATCTTCGGGATGTGCTTGGCGCAGTGCACGTACGCCTCCTCGACGTGCACGCTGACCCAGCGCTCCGGTCGTCGGCCGGGTACCGCATCGGCGGTCGGGCCGCAGCACGCCGCGAGCTCGGGGTGGGCGGCCCGCATCGCGGCGTCCTCGACGATCTTGGCGTGCCCGTTGACGTGCAGGCCGATCACATCCCGGCAGAAGTCGACGAACAGCAGGCCGACGTGGGGGTTCTCCGCGATGTTGCCGAGGCTGGCCAGCACACCGTTGCCCCGGTACTCCGGCCAGGCGAGCCGATGGGCGTCCAGCACCGCGACGAACCCGGCGGGACCGGCCCGCAGGGTGTTGTCGCAGGCGCCGGTGGCGTCCGCGGTGGCCAGGAACATCAGCTCCTGGCGGGCGACGAATTCCCGCATCGCCTCGTTCAGGTGGTCGAGCACCTGCTCGCGGTAGAAGCGCTGGGCGCGCGGCGCGGTGCCGTACCGCTCCTGCAGCATCCGCTCGCCCGCCGACCCGGCGCGGACCGCGGGCGAGCGGATGCTGCAGGAGCGGTACGGCACCGCGCCGCGCGCCCAGCGCTTCTACCGCGAGCAGGTGCTCGACCACCTGAACGAGGCGATGCGGGAA
>DATMJT010000102.1:0-5041 GCA_035553735.1 Pilimelia sp. | reverse complement strand
GGGCGGTGTCGGGCGGGGGACCGAACAGGGCGACGGCGTTGTGCCAGCACACCGCCCGCAGCCACGCCGCGCCCAGGCCGAGCCGGGCCAGGCCGGCGAGCTGGTCGGCGTAGGGCCAGCCGATGTTCGGGAAGTCGCTGCCCAGCAGTACCTTGCCCGCGAGCCCCAGCGCGTGCAGCCGGGGGAGCAGCTCCCGGGGGAACGGCAGGAGCGGTTCGAAGAACGAGGTGAACGCCATGGTGGTGTCCAGCGCCACCCGCTCGTACTCCTCGGCCATCCGCAGGAACGGCTCGTAGTCGGGCATGCCCAGGTGCGCCACGATCGCGGCGAGCCGGGGGTGGCGGGCCAGCAGCGCGGCGAACGGCTCCGGGCCGGTGTGCTCGTTGCCGATCGGCGCGTGCCCGGCGTGCACCACCACCGGAACCCCGGCCTCGGCCAGCAGGCCCCACACCGCGTCCAGTTGCGGGTCGTCAGGCGCGAACCGGCCGACCTGCAGGTGGATCTTGAAGACCCGGGCGCCGGCCGCCAAGGCGCCGGAGACGTACTCCAGCACCCCGGGCTCCGGGTAGAACGTCGCCGAGGGCACGCAGCCGGGCGTGACCCGGGCGAACTCCAGCGTCCACGCGTTGAGGTCGGCCGCCAGGCCGGGGCGGTGGGCGTACGCCAGCGCGGTGAACTGCCGCACCCCGAGCTGCCGCAGACGGGCCACCCGCTCCTCGTCGGACCACCGGTAGCGCACCGGCCACTCGACGCCCACCAGCGGGCCGGCGGCGTCGAAGTGGGCCCACACCCGCTGCATCAGCCAGGGCGGCATGAAGTGCACGTGCACGTCGGCGAGTCCGGGCAGGCCCAGCGCCCGCCAGAACGACGGGACCTCGATGTCCTCGCCGGGCTGCGGCACCGCCGCCTCGGCGGGCGCGGCGTGCGCGTCGGCCCGGGCGTCGGTCACAGCACCAACCCGCCGGCGACCTCGATGACCTGGCCGGTGACGTAGCGTGCCCGGTTCGAGCCGAGAAAGCAGATCAGGTGCGCGACGTCCTCGGGCGCGCCGAGCCGCCGCGTGGGGATGAGCGCCGTCAACTGCTCCACCCGTTCCGGCGGCAGCCCGGTCGTCATGTCGGTCTCGATGAGCCCCGGGGCCACGGCGTTCACCGTGACGCCGAACCGGCCGACCTCCTTGGCCAGCGACTTCGTGAACCCGATGACACCCGCCTTGGACGCGGCGTAGCCGGTCTGCCCCGGCGCGCCGTGCACCCCGACCACCGACGTGACGTTCACAACGGCACCGCCGCGCTGCTTCACCATCGGCATCAGCAGCGGCTGCGTGACGGTGAACATGCTGCCCAGGTTGGTCTCCACCATGTCGTCCCAGTCCTGACGGGGCATCCGCGCGAAGGCACTGTCCCGCACCGTACCAGCGTTGTTAACCAGTACGTCTAGCGTACCGAGGCGCTCCAGCGCGGCGGTGGCGAACTGGGCGACACTCTCCTCGTCGGACACCTGGGCGTGCAGGGCCAGGCAGCACTGGTCCGGGTGGGCGCGGCGCATCCGGTCGCACAGCGCCCGGGCCGCCTCGACGCTGCGGTGGTAGCTGAAGACCACCTCCGCCCCCTGCGCCAGGGCGAGGCGCACGACCGCGGCGCCGATGCCCCGGGCGCCGCCGGTGACCACGAACCGCCTGCCCGCCAGCGGCGGCGGGACGCTCACCCGGCCCCCCGCTCCGCCGCGGCGGCGGCCGCCGGCAGCCGCCGCGGCGCCGCCAGGTCGACCACCTGAGCGCCGCGGGACGCCCTGCCCGCGACCTCCTGCTCGCGTAGCGCCCGGTAGCGCTCCTCGGCGAGCAGCGCCTGGATCATCGGGGTGTAGAAGGGGCCGTCCCCGACCAGGGTGATGGTCTGCGGGCTCACCTCAGCGAGGCCGCGCTCGGCGAGCGCGTCCCAGATGGTGGCGAACTCCTGGTACACGTCGAGCCCGAACGCCTCCCGGTAGGCGGACCGGTCGACGGCGAGCCCGAGCAGGTTGCGGAACAGCATCGCCAGCCGCCAGTCCTGCCGGGTGTGTCGGAAGCCGCGTTCGACCGGGAAAGCGCCCTCGTCGACCATGGCCCGGTAGCGGGTCAGGTTGCGCTGGTTCATGAACGACCAGACGTGCCCCTCGTCGAGCATCGTGTCCCCGAAGAAGGTGATCGCCGCGTAGCCGAGACCGACCGAGTCCAGGTTGTCCAGCCGGCGGGTGACGCCCTCCTCGTAGGCGCGACCGACCGGGTCGCCGGGCTTGCGGAAGTTGTACGCGGTGATCTGCTCGTAGCCGTGCGCCGTCAGCAGATCCCGGGAGACCTGGTACATCTCCAGGTTGCTCAGCGGGGCCGGCAGCTCGTGGTAGCGGTTGAGCGCGAAGTCGGTCGGCCCGCCCACGTTGAGCTCGTAGTGGGTGATGTCGTACACGCCCCAGGAGATAACCGTCTCCAGGTCCTCGACCATCGTGCCGACCGTCTGCTGCGGCCAGCCGAAGATCAGGTCGACGTTGGCCGCGAGGCCGAATTCGGCCGCCCACTCCAGGCTCTGGATGACGTGCCTGGTCGTCTGCTTGCGACCGCTGAGCCGGTTCAACCGCTCGTTGATCTGTTGCACCCCCATGCTGATGCGGTTCATCCCCGAGTCGCGGATCGCGGCCATCTTCTCCCGGGAGAACAGCTGCGGGATCCCCTCCAGCGTGATGTCGGCCCGCTGGTCGACGGTGGGGAAGAGGTCGCGCACCAGGTCCATCAGCCGGTGGTACATCGGCGCCTTGTAGAGGTTCGACGTGCCGCCGCCGAAGTAGACGGCGCCCAGGGCGGCACCGTCCATCGCCTCCCGGTACAGCGCGGCCTCGCGTTGCAGGTAGCCGAAGTAGCTCTCCAGGGCCTCGTTGCCCTGGAACTCCTCGACCGGAAACAGGCAGTACCCGCACTTGCCCGGGTCGGTCTTGATGCAGTACGGCACCCCGACGTAGAGGTTCAGCGGGGTGGACCGCTCCGCCGCGCGGATCCGCCGCCGGTCCACGGCGACCTGGGGCACGGGAACGGCGGTCTCGGTCCAGTACCGCGGCGACGGGAAGCCGTGCTGGACCTTGTTGACCTGTCGCTTGTCGAGGTGGGTGTCGAGGTAGTCGTTGACGAACCTGGAGTCGAGCACGACGGAGCGCTCCCCTCGTCGGGATGGTCGCGGGCGTCGGACGTCATTCGGACAGCTGGTGGGTGGGCGGGCGCGCCGCCGGCGGCGCACCCGCCGCGTTGCGCGCCGGCGGCGCGCAGCCGCCTGGCGCCTGCCCGGCGTCGGGGTCGCCGGGCACCCGGCCGGTGGCGGGGCGGTGGTCGGCGGCCTGGCCGGCGGCGGCGTGCTGGGTCGCCGGGGTGTGCTGGGTCGCCGGGGTGTGCTGGGTCGCGGGGGCGATGGCGAGCACCCGGTCCAGGAGGTACTCGGCGAGATCCTTGACGCTCTGGTACTCCACCGCCTCCATCGCCTGGAACCGGAAGTCGAGCTTCTCCTGGATGCGGCGCTGGAAGTCGGTGATCATGAGGGAGTCGAGTCCGATCTCCAGCAGCGCGGCCGACGGGTCGAGGCGTCCCAGGTCGAGTTCCCCGTCAAGTTCGGCCGCAGACCGGCCCAGCGTGGCCCGGACCTCGTCGACAACCCACGCGGTGACCACCGTCAGCCGCTGCTCGCGGGACAGTGGGGCGAGCCGCGCCACCAGCTCCGCGCGGGAGCCGCCCCGCGACGCGGCGGCGTGCTGCGGTGCCGCGCCGCTGCCAGCCGGCGCGGTCGCGCCCCCGTCGTCGGCCGGCGCCCCGGTGGGCCGCAGCTCCACGCCCGCGAGTTCCGCGAGCAGGCCGCCGTCGTCGTCGACCACCCGCACGGTCGCCACCCCCGCCGAGCCGGCGTCGTTGACCTGCAGGCGGACGTGGCCCCACACCTGGGTCGGCAGCGGGCAGGTGAGCCTCAGGCGCTGGAGCCGGGCCGGCACGTACGCGCCGTCCGCGATCGCCGGCGACAGGGTGCCCAGTGCGGCGGCGACCAGCTGGAGACTGCCGTCCAGCAGGGTGGTGAGCCGGAACGCGTGATCCTCCCCGGACGCGCCGTCGGGCACCACCGTGATCCGGCCGAGCGCCTCGCCCGTGCCCTGCGCGCCGGTCCACAGCTCCCGCACGGTGGAGAAGTTCGCCCCGTACTCCAGCCCCGCCTCCCGCAGCCTGCCGTAGAAGCGTCCGGCGGGCAGGGCGGCGGGCATGGCCGCGCGCAGGTCGTCGAGCGGTATCCGATCGCCGCTGCCGGTGGTGTCCGCGGCGGTGACCACGCCGCGGCAGTACGCCACGCCCTCCTCGTCGCCCGGGCCGCCGACGACGGTGAACCGCCGGGAGGCCCCGCCCGGCGCGCTCGCGGCTCCGGCCCCCGCCCCGGCCGCGTCGCCGTCGCGCAGGACCCGTACGCGGACGTGCCTGCCGGGCCTGAGCACGAGCGGGCGGGTGAAGTCGACGTCCCGCAGGTCGACCGCGCCCGGCCGATCCTCGTCGCGCCCCGCGCACGCGCGGGCGACCAGCTCCAGGTAGCCGCTGGCCGGAAAGATGGTCCGGCCGAGGATGCGGTGGTCGGTCCAGGGCCGGACGGTGGTCAGCGTCGTGTCGTAGACGGTCCGGTCGGCGGCGCCGCGGGCCGCGGGCGCGGCCGGCTGGCGCCCGTCGGCGCCCCCGGCCGGCGGCTGGGCCGGTCCGTGCGGCGGCCGGGGTGTTTCGGGCGCTGCCTGGGCCGGTCCGTGCGGCGCGAGGGCGGGTCCGGCGGGGCGGGCCGGCGCGGCGGCGTGCGCCCCGGTGGCGAACCAGTAGCGGTCACGGCGGAACGGGTACAGCGGTGCGGCGATCCGCCGGTGCGGGGCGCCGCCGAACACCCGGATCGGGTCGACGGGTGCGCCGGTGACGAAGAGCGCGCCGACGGTCCGTAGCAGGTTGCGGATGTCCTCGCCGTCGCGCCGGAGGGTGGGGATCAGCCGGGTGTCGGTGGAGCCGAAC
>DATMJT010000101.1:0-33198 GCA_035553735.1 Pilimelia sp. | reverse complement strand
GCGCACCGGCGCCCGGCGCGACCCCGCGGCGCGGGGCGTGCGGACCTCCCGCCGCACCGACCTGCTGGTGCTCGCGCTCGCGGCGGCGTTGGCCGCCGTGGTCACCGGCGGCCTGTGGGCCGACCCCGCCGGTCGGGCGGTGACCGTCAACTCCGGCGACCAGGCCCTGTTCGAGTGGCTGCTGGCCTACGGCGCGCACGCGCTCACCGCGGGTGCGAACCCGCTGTTCACCCACCTGCTCAACGTCCCGGACGGGGTCAACCTCGCGGTCAACACCTCGGTCACCGTGTACGCGGTGGTGTTCGCCCCGCTGACGCTGCTCGCCGGGCCGTCCGTGACGTTTCTGGTGATCCTCGTCGGCAACCTCGCGGGCACGGCGTATGCGTGGTACCTGTTCTTCTCCCGGCCGCTGCGGCTGCCGCCGGCCGCGGCCGCCGTGGGCGGGCTGTTCTGCGGCTTCGCCCCGCAGATGGTCTCGCACGCCAACGCCCACCTGAACTGGACGGCGCAGTGGCTGGTGCCGCTGCTGCTGTGGCGGGTGCTGCGACTGCGCGAGCCGGGCCGCTGGCTGCGCCACGGGCTGGTCCTGGGCGCGGCGGTGGCCGTCGCCTTCTCCATCGCCGCCGAGGCTCTCTTCTTCACCGCGCTCGCCTGCGGCGTGTTCCTGGCCGGCTGGGCGCTGGCCCGGGCCAACCGGGACGCCGCCCGCCGCGCGCTGCCGACCTTCCTGCGCGGGCTGGCGGTGACCGCCGTCACCGCGGGGGTGCTGCTGGCGTACCCGCTGTGGCTGCACTTCTTCGGCCCCCAGCGCTACCACGGCACGGGCTTCGACCACCGCATCCACAGCGAGAACGCCGCCGCCTACGCCGCCTTCCCGCAGCGCTCGCTGGCCGGGCTGCTCGGCCTCGACACCGGGCTGGCGCCCAACCCGACCGAGGAGAACTCGTTCTTCGGAGCGCCGCTGCTGCTGCTCGCGGCCGGCTGCGCGGTGCTGCTGTGGCGCCGCGCCCCGGCGGCGCTGGGCGCCGGGACGGCCGCGGCCCGCCGGGCCACCCTGCGCGCGGTCCTGCTCACCGGCGCGGTGTTCGCCGTGCTGTCGTTCGGCCCGCGGCTGAAGCTGGGTGACGCCGTCGTCAGTGCGGTGCCGCTGCCGTACGCGTTGCTGGGGCGGTTGCCGGTCTTCGACGCCGCGCTGCCCGCCCGGCTGGCGCTGGTGCTCACGCCGGTGGTCGGCCTGCTGCTGGCCTGGACCCTGGCTGGCCTGCCGGAGCCCGCGGGCGGCCGGTGGCCGGCGCGCGGCGGCGGCCGTCCCACCGCCGTGGGCACCGGCCGGCGGATGCCCGGCGCGCGGGCGGCCTGGCTGGCGGCGTTCGCCGCGGCGCTGCTGCCCCTGCTGCCGGTCCCACTGCTCACCTCCGCGCGCGAGCCGATCCCCGACTTCATCACCAGCGGCGCGTGGCGCCGGCACGTCTCCGACGGCGGGGTCCTCGTGCCCGTGCCACCGACCTCCGACCTGCTGCCGGACGGGCAGCGCTGGCAGGCGCACGCCCTGGCCGCACGGCAGGGCCGCTTCGCCATTCCGGGCGGCTTCTTCCTCGGGCCCGGCGGCCCGGACGGGCGCGGTCGGATCGGGCCGGTCCCCCGGCCCACCGCGGCCCTGCTGGCCGAGGTCGCGCGCACCGGGGTGGTGCCGCCGATCGGTCCGGCGGAGCGCGCGGCGGCCGCCGCCGACCTGCGCTACTGGCGCGCCGAGGCGGTGGTGCTGCCGGACCGGGTGCACGGGGCCAAGTGGCCGGTGCACGTCACCGCGGTGCGCCAGGCCGCCACCGCGCTGCTGGGGCCGCCCACCCGGGTCGAGGACGTCTGGCTCTGGCGGCCCTGACCTCCCCGGCCCGGCCGACGGCCGCGACCGCTGGCGATCGTGGCGGGTTCCGCAGCTGGCGACACTCTGCTGCCAGGATCTCCCCGCGGCGGCCCGGCGGCATGGTGGCCAGGGCATCGGGTGGCCGGCGGCACAGCGCTACGCTGGCCCGGTGACCACCGTGATGTCGGCGCCCAGCGGGACCTCGGCGCCCAGCGGGACCTCGGAGCTCGTGGTCGTGCGGGCCGGGGTCGTCGACTACGAGCGGGCGTGGGCCGAGCAGCGGCGCCGGCACGAGGCCGTGGTGGCCGGCGCGGAGCCGGACACCGTGCTGCTGCTGGAGCACCCCAGCGTCTACACCGCCGGCCGGCTCACCCAACCGCTGGACCGCCCGCTGGACGGCACGCCGGTCGTGGACGTGGACCGCGGCGGGAAGATCACCTGGCACGGACCCGGGCAGCTGGTCGGCTACCCGATCGTGCGGCTGCCCGCCTCGGGGCGGCAGTCGGTCGACGTGGTGGCGTACGTGCGTCGGCTGGAGGCCATGCTCATCGAGGTGTGCGGCGCGCTGGGCCTGGCCGCCGACCGGGTCAAGGGCCGCAGCGGGGTCTGGGTGCGCGCGGACGGCCGCGGCCCGGACCGCAAGGTCGCGGCGATCGGGGTGCGGGTGGCGCGCGGGGTCACCCTGCACGGCTTCGCGCTGAACTGCGACTGCGACCTGAGCCACTTCGACCGCATCGTGCCGTGCGGGCTGCGGGACGCGGGCGTCACCTCGCTGTCGGCCGAGCTGGGCCGCCCGGTGACCGTCGCCGAGGTGCTGCCGATGGTCGAGCGGCACCTGCCGACCCTGCTGGCCCGGTCGGCCGACGCGACGTAGCGCGGTGAGCGGCGTCACAGCAGTGAGCCGCGTCGCCCGTCGGCCAGCCCGGCGACACCGCGGGTTTACGCTGGTGCGGTGACAATCGAGCAAACCGGCGCCCCCGTCGGTGCCGGCGCTCCGTCCGTCCCGGCCCGCAGCGGGGCGCTCGTGGCTCCGGAGGGCCGGCGGATGCTGCGCCTGGAGGCGCGCAACGCGCAGACTCCCATCGAGCGCAAGCCGCCCTGGATCAAGGTCCGCGCGACCATGGGCCCGCAGTACACCGCGCTGCGCGGCCTGGTCTCCCGCGAGGGCCTGCACACGGTGTGCCAGGAGGCCGGCTGTCCCAACATCTACGAGTGCTGGGAGGACCGGGAGGCCACCTTCCTCATCGGTGGGGACCAGTGCACCCGGCGGTGTGACTTCTGCCAGATCGACACCGGCCGTCCGGCCGAGTTCGACGCCGACGAGCCGCGCCGGGTCGCCGAGTCGGTCGCGGCGATGAACCTGCGGTACGCCACGGTGACCGGGGTGGCCCGCGACGACCTGCCCGACGGCGGCGCCTGGCTGTACGCCGAGACCGTCCGTCAGATCCACGCCCTGCAGGCCGGCTGCGGCGTGGAGCTGCTGATCCCCGACTTCAACGCCGAGCCCGGACAGCTGGCCGAGGTGTTCGGCGCCCGGCCGGAGGTGCTGGCGCACAACGTGGAGACGGTGCCCCGCATCTTCAAGCGGATCCGCCCCGCGTTCCGCTACGAGCGCTCCCTGGACGTGCTGCGCCGGGCCCGGGCCGCCGGCCTGGTCACCAAGTCGAACCTGATCCTCGGCCTGGGCGAGGAGCGGGCGGAGGTCTCCCAGGCGCTGCGCGACCTGCGCGACGCCGGCTGCGAGCTGATCACCATCACCCAGTACCTCCGCCCGACCGCGCGTCACCACCCCGTGGAGCGCTGGGTCAAGCCGGAGGAGTTCGTGGAGCTGGCCGCCGAGGCGGAGCAGTTGGGCTTCGCGGGGGTGATGAGCGGGCCGCTGGTGCGCTCGTCGTACCGGGCGGGGCGGCTCTACCAGCAGGCGGTCACCGCCCGCGCCGCGCTCGCCTGACGCCCGCGCCGCGCTGGCCCGCCGCCGGCGCGCGGGCGGCCACTAGACTCAGGCGCATGGCAAAGCCCCAGGAGAAGGTCTCGTTCGTCCAGCGGCTCAAGCAGATCGGGATGGTCTTCTCGTTCACCGCCAAGCAGGACAGGTGGTTCGTGCCGCTGGTGGTCGCGGCGGTCGCGCTCCCCGTGGCGCTGACCGTGGTGGCCTTCTTCGTGTGGGACTGGATCACGATCCCGCTCGGCGTCATGTTCACGCTGCTGGCCGTGCTCATCGTGCTGAACCTGCGGTCGAACAAGGCGATGATGAAGGCCGCCGAGGGCCAGCCCGGGGCGGCCGCCTCCATCCTGGAGTCGATGCGCGGCGACTGGCGGGTCACCCCCGCCGTGAGCTCCACCACCCAGTTCGACATGGTCCACCTGGTGCTGGGCCGCCCCGGGGTCATCCTGCTCGGCGAGGGCACCTCGCCGCGGGTGCGTAACCTGATCGGCCAGGAGCGGCGGCGGCTGGCCAAGGTGGTGGGCAGCGCCCCGATCTACGACTACGTGATCGGCCGCGGCGAGAACGAGCTGCCGATCAGCAAGCTGCGCAACACGCTGCTGCGGCTGCCGCGCAACCTGACCGGCAAGGAGGTCAACGCCCTCGACAAGCGGCTCAAGGCGCTGGCCGCCCGGCCGCAGATCCCCAAGGGCGCGATCCCCAAGAGCATGCGCCCGCCCAAGGGCGCCTTCCGCCAGATGCGCGGCCGCTGAGCGAGGCGGCCGGGCGAGGCGGCCCGGCGAGGCGGCCGGGTCGGGCGGCCGGGGCCGCGCGGCGGCACCGGCCGCCGCGTCACTCGATCCACGCGGGTCCCCGTTCTGGCGTATTCGGGGCCTTTCGCCGGTTTGCTGGCGCTACCGTGGGGTAGCCGCGCGACCGCGGCGGCGTAACACGGCGGAAACAGCGGAGACACGCCGGGGCAACCGCGCGGCCATAGCGTCGGTACCAGCCGCGCCGGGCCGTACCCATCGGCCGCCGCCGCTCTGCCAGCCAGCGATCTGCCAGGAGGACGTGTGTTCGCCAATCCCGAGGAACTCCTGCGGTACCTCAAGAACGAGGACGTGAGGTTCGTCGACGTCCGCTTCTGCGACCTGCCCGGCGTCATGCAGCACTTCAACCTGCCGGCGGAGTCCTTCGACGACGCGGTGTTCACCGAGGGGCTCGCCTTCGACGGCTCGTCGATCCGCGGCTTCCAGCAGATCCACGAGTCCGACATGCTGCTGCTGCCGGACGTCACCACCGCGTTCGTCGACCCGTTCCGGGCCCAGAAGACCGTGGCGCTCAACTTCTTCATCCACGACCCGTTCACCCGCGAGCCGTACTCCCGGGACCCGCGCAACGTGGCCAAGAAGGCCGAGGCGTACCTGGCCGCCAGCGGCATCGCCGACACCGCCTACTTCGGCGCCGAGGCGGAGTTCTACGTCTTCGACTCCATCCGGCACGAGACCGCGGCGCACCAGGCGTTCTACTACATCGACTCGATCGAGGGCGCCTGGAACACCGGCCGCGAGGAGCCGGGCGGCAACCGCGGCTACAAGACCGCGTACAAGGGCGGCTACTTCCCGGTGCCGCCGGTGGACCACTACGCCGACCTGCGCGACCTCATGGTGCGCAACCTGGTGGAGGCCGGGCTGACCGTGGAGCGCTCGCACCACGAGGTGGGCACCGCCGGCCAGGCTGAGATCAACTACCGGTTCTCCACGCTGCTGCACGCCGGCGACCAGATGCAGCTGTTCAAGTACATCATCAAGAACACCGCCTGGGCCGCCGGCAAGACCGCGACCTTCATGCCCAAGCCGCTGTTCGGCGACAACGGCTCGGGCATGCACACCCACCAGAGCCTGTGGCGCGGCGGCGAGCCGCTGTTCTACGACGAGACCGGGTACGCCGGCCTGTCGGAGACCGCCCGGCACTACATCGGCGGGCTGCTGCACCACGCCCCGTCGCTGCTGGCGTTCACCAACCCGACCATCAACTCGTACCGGCGGCTGGTGCCCGGATTCGAGGCCCCGGTCAACCTGGTCTACTCGCAGCGCAACCGCTCGGCGTGCACCCGGATCCCGGTCACGGGCAACAACCCGAAGGCCAAGCGGGTGGAGTTCCGCGTGCCTGACCCGTCGGCGAACGTGTACCTGGCCTTCTCCGCCATGCTGATGGCCGGTCTGGACGGCGTGAAGAACAAGATCGAGCCGCCGGACCCGATCGACAAGGACCTCTACGACCTGCCGCCGGACGAGTTCGCCGACGTCAGGCAGGTGCCCGGCTCGCTGCCCGAGGTGCTCGACGCGCTGGAGGCCGACCACGAGTACCTGCTCGACGGCGGGGTGTTCACCCCCGACCTGATCTCTACCTGGGTGGAGTGGAAGCGGACCAACGAGGTCGACCCGGTGCGACTGCGCCCGACGCCGCACGAGTTCGCCCTCTACTACGACTGCTGACGACGTTTCTGGCACCACGGCGGGGCCGGGTCGCGGTGCGCGGCCCGGTCCCGCCGTGCCGGGGAGGGCTCGTCGGGCGCACGCCGCACCGGGCCCGGAGCAGCGTCCGCGACCGCTGTCCCGGACCACCGCCCGGAACCGGTCGGCCGGGAGTCAGCCGGCCAGGACGCGCTCGGCGGCGGCCCGGCCGTGCCGGGCGGTGCGCAGGTACTCGTCCACGAACTCGCCGGGGTCGGTGCCGCCCAGCAGCCGCACCACCCCGGCCAGTTCCGGGCCGTGCCGGGGCAGCTGGTCGCCGGGTCGACCGCGCACCAGGGTCAGTGCGTTGCGGACCCGGGCCGCCTGGACCCAGCCGGCCGCCAGCGCGGCGGCGTCCGCGGCGTCGACCAACCCGGCGTCGGACGCCGCACCCAGCGCGGCCAGGGTGCGGGTGTTGCGCAGCCCGGGTACGGCGTGCGCGTGCCGCAGTTGGGTGACCTGCACGGCCCACTCCACGTCCGCCAGGCCGCCGCGACCCAGCTTGGTGTGGGTGGCCGGGTCGGCGCCGCGGGGCAGCCGCTCGGTCTCCACCCGGGCCTTGATCCGCCTGATCTCCACGGTCTGCTCGCGGGTCAGCCCGCCGGCGGGGTAGCGGATCCGGTCCGCCATGGCGAGGAACTCGCCGGCCAGCTCGGGGTCACCGCAGACGTACCGCGCCCGCAGCAGCGCCTGCGCCTCCCAGACCCGCGACCAGCGGGCGTAGTACTGGGCGTACGCCGCCAGGCTGCGCACCAGCGGGCCCTGCCGCCCCTCCGGTCGCAGGTCGGCGTCCACGCCCAGCGGCGGGTCCGGCGCCGGCATTCCCAGCAGCCGGCGCAGCTCCTCGGCGATCGCGTGGGCGGCGGAGGCCCCGGCCGCCGCTCCGGCCGCGGACGGGCCCCGGCCGCCCGTACCGCGCCCCCCGGCCGCGCCCAGGCCGTCCACATCGGAGGGCGGGTTCTCCGCCATGTCGTAGACGAACAGCACATCGGCGTCCGAGGGGTAGCTCATCTCGTAGCCGCCCAGCCGACCCATCCCGATGACCGCGAACCGCAGCCCGGGCGGTCCGGGATGGGCCGCCGTCGCGGCGCGCAGGGCGGCGGCCAGCGTCGCGTCGGCGACCGCCGACAGCGCGGCGCCGACCGCCGTGACGTCCAGCGGGGCGGCGGGGGCGAGCGGGCCCGCCTCGCTGAGCACGTCGGCGCAGGCGATCCGGAACAGCTCGCGGCGGCGCAGCGCCCGCACGGCCCCGATCGCCGCCTCCGCCGCCCGCACGGCCGCGTCACCGCGGACGGGCGGCGAGTCGAGGCCGCCCCGGCCGTCCAGGTGACGGTCGGCCGCGGCGGCGAAGCCCGCGCACAGGGTCGCCACCGGGCGCGGGGTCAGCTCCGCGTCGTCGGCCAGCAGCCGCAGCGCCTCCGGGTCCCGCGTGAGCAGCCCGGTGACGTACCGGGACAGGCCGAGCTGGCGGGCCAGCCGGCGGGCCACCGGGCCGGAGTCGCGCAGCAGGCGCAGGTACCAGGGCGTGCCGCCGAGCGCGTCGGACACCTGCCGGTACGCCAGCAGGCCGCGGTCCGGCTCGGGGGCGTCGGCGAAGTCCTGAAGCAGCACCGGCAGCAGCGTCCGCTGGATCGCCGCCTTGCGCGACACTCCCCCGGTCAGGGCCTCCAGGTGCCGCAGCGCACCGGGCGGGTCGGCGAAGCCGAGCAGTTCCAGGCGTTTGCCGGCGGCCTGCGGGCTCAGCCGCAGCGATTCGGCGGGCACCCGCGCCACCGCCTCCAGCAGCGGCCGGTAGAGCAGCTTGGCGTGCAGCCGGCGCACCTCGGCGGCGTGGCCGACCCAGTCGGCCCGGAACGCCTCCACGGCGCCGCGGCCGGGCAGCGCGGTGTAGCCGAGGGCGTGCGCCAGCCAGCGCAGCGCCGCCGGGTCCTCCGGCACGGTGTGGGTGCGGCGCAGGGCCTGCAACTGCAGCCGGTGCTCGACGGCGCGCAGGAAGCGGTACCCGCGCAGCAGCGCCTCACCGTCGGCCCGGCCGACGTAGCCGCCGGCCACGAGCGCCCGCAGCGCCGGGAGCGTGCCCGCCACCCGCAGTGACTCGTCCGCGCGCCCGTGCACCAGCTGGAGCAGCTGCACGGCGAACTCGATGTCGCGCAGTCCCCCCGAACCGCGCTTGATCTCGCGGGCCAGCTGCGCGGCCGGGACGTTGTCGACGATGCGCCGGCGCATGGCGCGCACGTCCTCGACCGCCTCGGGGCGCTCGGCCGCCTGCCACACGAAGGGGTCAACCGCCGCGAGCCACCGCTGGGCCAGCTCCCGGTCCCCGGCGGCCGGGCGGGCCTTGAGGAGGGCCTGGAACTCCCAGGTACGGGCCCAGCGCCGGTAGTAGGCCAGGTAACTGGCCACGGTCCGCACCAGCGGGCCGCGGCTGCCCTCCGGCCGCAGCGCGGCGTCCACCGGCCAGGCCACCAGGCCGCCCACCTCGATCACCCGGGCCGCGACCCGGGTGGCGGCCGGCAGGTCCGCGTCGGTGGCGGCGACGAACACCACGTCCACATCGGACACGTAGTTGAGTTCCCCGCCGCCACACTTGCCCATCGCCACCACGGCCAGCCGGGGCACCGGGGTGCCGGCGGGCAGCTCGGTGACCGCGAGGTCGTAGGCGGCCGCGAGCGTGGCGTCCGCCAGCCGGGTCAGCGCGGCCATGACCGGCTCCAGGGCTGCGCCGCCGGTCAGGTCGGCGGCGGCGATGCGCAGCAGCGCCCGCCGGTACGCGCGCCGCAGGCCCGCCACGGTGACCGGCCCCGTCGACGTCGCCGGGTCGGGGTCGGCGGCCGACGGCGGGTCCAGCTGCCCGTCGACGGCCGGCGCCGAACCGTCCGCCGCGCTGGCGAGCGCCATCCAGTCGCCGGGCTGTCCCGCCAGGTGGTCGCCGAGTGCCGCGGAGGCGCCCAGCACGGCGAACAGCCGACGGCGCAGCCCCGCGTCCCTGCGCAGCTCCGGCCGCGGGTCGGGGACGCCGGTGCGCGCGGCGGCCTCCACCAGCCGGCACAGCTGCCGCAGTGCCAGATCGGGGTCGGCCGCATCGGACAGCGCGGCCAGCAGGGCGCCGGCCTCGGCGTCGACGGGCGCCTGGGCCTGGGCGTCCCACCAGCCGAGCCCCGCCGGACCGAGCAGGTCCGGCTGGCTCAGGCCGTACCGGGCGAGCCGGCCGGTCACGAGCCGCCGACCCCGGACGCGGATCCCGTACCGCGGGGGGCTCGCCGCCGGGGCCCCGCGCCGCCGCCAGGGCGCAGTCCGGCGCGCAGACGGCTGGCCCGCGGTTGTGGGCACCGGCCGGGGCCGGTGCCCGGGCCGCCGCAGGTGGGTCTTGCCGGACCCACCACCGGATCCCCGGCGGCCGGACGCACCACCGCGCCCGCGGCGGTCGGGCCGGTGTCCCGCGCCACGCTCAGCCTCCGAGGAGCGGCAGGGTCCGTCGCGGGCCGGCGTCGCCCGGGTGCCGGCCCAGGGCCAGCTGGGCGAACCGGTACGCGAACGGCTGCCACGCCTCGGTGAGGTCGTCCATGACCGCGTCCGCCGCGGCCACGAGAGCGTCGGCCGGGTAGTCCAGGTCGGCCAGCAGCGCCGGGTTGGCGGCCGCCCAGTCGGCCACCATCGCGGTGTCGCACTCGATGTGGAACTGCAGGCCCCAGGCCCGGTCGCCGAGGCGGAACGCCTGGTGCGCAAAGCGCGGGGAGGCGGCCATGAGCACCGCGCCGGCGGGCAGCTCGGTGATCTCGTCGTGGTGCCAGTGGATGACGTCCGGGGCGAACGGCACCGCCGCGAAGAGCGGGTCACCGACCGCGGCGTCCCGTCGCGCCACCAGCCCGGGACCGATCTCGGGCCCCGCGGTGCTGCGCTCCACGGTGCCGGCGTGCGCGACGGCCAGCAGCTGCGCGCCCAGGCAGATCGCCAGGGTGGGCACCCGGTGCCGCACCGCCTTGCGCAGCAGGCTCTCCAGCCCCGGGAACCAGGGCGCCCCCGGGGCGCCGGCCGCGTCCGGGTAGGCGTGCTGCTCACCACCGAGCACCACCAGGGCCACGAAGTCCTCCAGCGCCGCCGGCAGCGGGTCGCCGGCGTGCGGCCGGCAGACCCGCAGGTCCAGCCCGCCGCCGGTCAGCCAGTCGCCCAGCCGCCGCACGTCGTCGGTCGGATCGTTCTCCACCACCAGCGCCGTTCCCACCCCCACCACGCTACTGAGCGACGCGGCTCGACGCAGGCGCGGGTGGGCCGCCGGCCTCGCAGACCACCGCCCGCGCCTGCCGGCGGCCTGGCGGGTCGCCGGCCAGCGGGCCGTGCCGGCCGGCGCGCCGCGGGGCAGCGGCCGGGAGCACGGCGCCGCCGAGGCGCCTCAGGTGATGCAGGCGCAGACGATCAGGGCGGCGCCGAGGTGGCCCGCCGCGCTCACCCACGCGGCCGGGTGCCGCTCCGGCGCGCTGATGATGGCGCCGAGCCGGCCCGGAGTCAGCCAGTCCAGCACCAGGAAAGCCAGCGCCATGATGCCGATGCCCAGCAGCCCGAACAGCACCGTGGAGGCCAGCCCCTTGCCGAAGTCGGCGTAACTGGTCAGCACGGCGGTGAACACGATGCCGGCGATGCCGAGCTGGTTGGACACCAACAGCAGCGCGGCGTTGGGGTTGCGCTCCCGCCAGATGAGGTCGCGCAGCCGGCCGGGGGTGAGCAGGTCCACCACGAGGAAGCCGACGGCCATGAGGCCGATGCCCACCACGCCGTACAGGACGCTGCGCAGGGCGCCCTGGATCAGGTCCTCAAACATGCCACTCGCTTCCTGACAGCTCGCTTGTCGACCGCGCGGGGACGCCGGCTGGCAGCACGATAGCGCGGACGCCGGGACGGGGTGATCATCCAAGGGGCGGACCATCGGCACCCGAGTCGGCGGTCCGCCGGCCGGCGGGCTAGCGTGCCACCGTGGCTGAGCTGGTTTACCCTCCCGTCATCGCGGCGGCGAAAGTCCTCTTCCGGGTGCTCGACCTGCGGATCCGGGTGGAAGGCGCGGAGCACGTACCGACGTCGGGCGGCGCGGTGCTCGCCTGCAACCACGTCAGCTACCTGGACTTCATCTTCGCCGGTCTCGGTGCGCTGCCGGCCGGACGCCGGGTGCGGTTCATGGCCAAGCAGGAGGTGTTCGCCCACCGGATCGGCGGCCCGCTGATGCGCGGCATGCGGCACATCCCGGTGGACCGGGCGGCCGGCGCGGCCTCCTACCGGGCGGCCCTGGCGGCGCTGCGCGCCGGCGAGGTGGTGGGGGTGTTCCCCGAGGCGACGATCAGCCGCTCGTTCACGGTGAAGGAGCTGAAGACCGGCGCCGGTCGGATGGCCTCCTCGGCCGGCGTCCCGCTGGTGCCGATGGCCGTGTGGGGCACCCAGCGGCTGTGGACCAAGGGCCGCCCGCGCACGCTCACCCGCCGGCACCTACCGATCACGATCCTGGTCGGCGAGCCGATCACCGTGGGGCGCCGGGACGACCAGGCGGCGGCGCTGGCGACGCTGCGGGACCGGATGGCCGGGCTGCTGGACCGCGCCCAGCGCGAGTATCCCGACCGCCCGGCCGGTCCGCAGGACACCTGGTGGCTGCCGGCGCACCTGGGCGGCAGCGCCCCCACGCCGCAGGAGGCCGCCGCGCTCGACGAGGGTCCCGGGGGCGGGGACTGACCCCCGGCGGCGCGCCACCGCGCCGCCAGGTCACCGCGTCACAGCGCCTCGAGGTAGCGCTGGCGCTCGTAGGGGGTGACCTCCCGCCGGTACGCCTCCCACTCCGCGCGCTTGTTGCGCAGGAAGAAGTCGAAGACGTGCTCGCCGAGCACCTCGGCCACCAGGTCGGAGCCCGCCATCACGTCGATCGCCTCGGCCAGGCTCTCCGGCAGCGTCGCGTAGCCCATGGCCTTGCGCTCGGCGTTGGACAGCGACCAGACGTCGTCCTCGGCGCCCGGCGGCAGCTCGTACCCCTGCTCGATGCCCCGCAGCCCCGCGCCCAGCAGGATCGCGAAGGCCAGGTACGGGTTGGCGGCCGAGTCCAGCGACCGGATCTCCACCCGGGCCGAGTTCGGCTTGCCGTACGCCGGCACCCGCACCAGGGCCGACCGGTTGAGGTGACCCCAGCAGATGTACGCCGGTGACTCGGTGATCCGATCCGGCAGCGCCTGCGGGAACAGGCGCTTGTAGGAATTCACCCACTGGTTGGTGACCGCAGTGTACTCCCGGGCGTGGGTCAGCAGCCCGGCGATGAAGGCCCGCGCCACCTTGGACAGCTTCATCGGGTCGGCCGGGTCGTGGAACGCGTTGCGCTCGCCCTCGAACAGCGACAGGTGGGTGTGCATGCCGCTGCCCGGCTGGTCGGTGAACGGCTTGGGCATGAAGGTGGCCCGTACGTTGTGCAGCAGCGCCACCTCCTTGACGACGTGCCGGAACGTCATGATGTTGTCGGCCGTGGTCAGTGCGTCGGCGTACCGCAGGTCGATCTCCTGCTGGCCCGGCGCGACCTCGTGGTGGCTGAACTCCACCGAGATGCCGATCCGCTCCAGGGCCAGCACCGCCTGGCGGCGGAAGTCCCGCGCGACGGCGTGCGTGGTGTGGTCGAAGTAGCCGCCGGAGTCCACCGGGACCGGCACCGAGCCGTCGTTGGGCCCGTTCTCCAGCAGGAAGAACTCGATCTCCGGGTGGGTGTAGAACGTGAAGCCCTTCTCGGCGGCGCGCGACAGCGCCCGGCGCAGCACGTGCCTCGGGTCGGCCCAGGACGGGCTGCGGTCGGGCAGCAGGATGTCGCAGAACATCCGCGCGCTCTCGCCGCTGGCGCCGCCCTCGAAGGGGAACACCTGGAACGTGGTCGGGTCCGGCATGGCGATCATGTCGGACTCGAAGACCCGGGCGAAGCCCTCGATGGCCGAGCCGTCGAAGCCGATGCCCTCCTCGAAGGCCGCCTCCAGCTCGGCCGGTGCCACGGAGACGCTCTTGAGGGTGCCCAGCACGTCGGTGAACCAGAGCCGGACGAACCGGATGTCCCGCTCCTCCAGCGTGCGAAGCACGAACTCCTGCTGACGGTCCACACCCCACCCCTCGCTGCCCCGCCGGCGCGGCCGGCGGGCTGGCCGCCGACCGGTGCCGCGGTCCCACCGTACGCCGTCCGGGTGGTCCGGCCGCCGCAACCTGCCGACCCGTTTCGGCGTTGAGTACCGACAGTACGACAGGGCGGGGATGAGCGTGGATCCTGCGACGCGGTGGCTGGCCCCTCTCCGACGGGTGATCCGGGTCCGGCGCCGAACCGTGCTCGGCGGCGTCGGCCTCGGTGGGTTCCTGGTGGTGGCGCTCGCGCTGGCCGGGGTCATCGGCCTGCAGCCGCTGCCGCACCCCCTGGGCCTCGGCGCGCCGGTGGAGCGCGCCGGCCCGCGGACGGCCGTGCAGCCGCAGCTCGGTGACGGGCTGCTCAGCGACCGCGAGCTGCGGCGCTACCCGGCCACGCCGGCAACGTCGCCCGCCGGTGGCCCGGATCCCGGCGCGGCGGCCAGCCGGCCCGCCGACCCGGGCCAGCCGGCGGGCGAGCCCGCGCAGCCGGACCTGCGGGGAGTCCCGGGCGCCGGCCAACCCCCGTGGGCCGGGCTGCCGGGCGGGGTGCTGCCCGGTCTGCCCGGCCTCACCCCGCGGCCCCAGGGTCCGGCCCCAGGCGCCGCCAGCCCCGGCCCGGCGGTGCCCCGCGGACCCGGCGGTACGGGTCCGGGTCGGCCGGCACCGGGCAGCCCGGAGCACGGTGTGTCGGCCGACCAGCCGCGGCCGGTCACCGACCCGGCCTGCCGGGCGCTGCTGCACCAGCCGTGGCGGGCGGCGCAGGCCGGCGATGCGGCGGCGGACCAGCACGGCGTGCGGGTCGCCGACCACCGCGACAGCGGGCGGAAGGTGCTGGTCCTGCATGCCCTGGTGCGGTTCGCCGGCGCCGAGGCGGCCGAGTCCGGGCTGGCCAGGCTGGGCGCCGCGGCCGCCGGCTGCCCGGCGTTCGTGGCGCCGCTGCCGGACGGCACCCGGGTGACCGTCCGCCTGGCGCCGCTGACCGCCCCGCCCGTCACCGGAGTCGACGGGTCGTTCGGCCGGGCGTTCACCGCGACGGCGCGGGACCGCACCTGGACCGGCTGGCTGACCGCCGACCGGATCGGCGGCGTGCTGTCGCTGCTCACCCAGCTGGCGCCGGCCGGGTCCGCCCCGGAGGCCGAGCTGGCGGCCACCCGGCAGGCCGCCGTCGACAAGGCCCGGACGGTCGCGACCGGCTGAGCCCGGTCGCCGCCGCGGCGCTGGTCGCGCCGTCGCCGGCGGGCGAGGTGGGGGAAGATGAGGGCATGCCGACCCTGCGCATCGCTCTGGCCCAGGTCAACTCGACCGTCGGTGACCTGCCCGGCAACGCCGCCCACGTCCGCCGGGCCAGCCGGGCGGCGGCCGACGCCGGCGCCCAGCTCGTCGCCTTCCCCGAGCTGGTGCTCACCGGCTACCCGCCCGAGGACCTGGTCTTCCGGCGCTCGTTCGTGGCCGCCTCCGTGGCCACCCGCGACCAGCTCGCGGCCGACCTGGCCGCCGACGGGCTCGGTGACCTGCCGGTGCTGGTCGGCTACCTCGACGCCGACTTGCCGGACACCCCGCGCAACGCGGCCGCGCTGCTGCACCGGGGTCGGGTCGCGGCCACGTACTTCAAGCACCACCTGCCCAACTACGGCGTGTTCGACGAGGACCGGTACTTCGTCGCCGGCGACAGCCTGACCGTCGTGCGGCTGACCGCGGCCGGGGAGCCGGTGGACGTGGCGCTGACCATCTGCGAGGACCTGTGGCAGGCCGGCGGTCCGTTCGCCGCCGCCGGGCGGGCCGGGGTCGGTCTGGTGCTCAGCCTCAACGCCTCGCCGTTCGAGGTCGACAAGGACGCGGCCCGGCTGTCACTGGTCCGCCGCCGGGCCGCCGAGGCGGGCGCCACCGTCGCGTACGTGAACCTGGTGGGCGGCCAGGACGAGCTGGTCTTCGACGGCGACTCGATGGTGGTGACCGCCGGCGGCGACCTGCTGGCCCGGGCCCCGCGCTTCGCGCCGCACCTGCTGCTGCACGACGTGCCCGTCCCCGCGGCCCGCGCGGACGCCGCCGCGGGCCCGGCCGAGAGTGCCGCCGCGGGCCCGGCCGAGAGCGCCGCCGCGGGCCCGGCCGAAAGCGGCCGCCCGGACGACGCCCCGATCGATCCGGGTGCCGCCACGGCCGGCGGGCCGATGACGGTCGTGCGGGCCGCGCTCGACGGGCCGCTGCCCGCCCTCCCGCCGGGTCCGCCCGTGGTCGGCGGCCTCGCCGAGCCGATCGCCGGCGAGGCCGAGATCTGGCAGGCGCTGGTGCTGGGCCTGCGCGACTACGTGGACAAGAACGGCTTCCGCTCGGCCGTGCTGGGGCTCTCCGGCGGCATCGACTCGGCCGTGGTGGCGACCGTCGCCGTGGACGCCCTAGGCCCGGAGCGGGTGGTCGGGGTCTCCATGCCCAGCCAGTTCTCCTCCGCCCACTCCCTGGACGACGCCGCCGAGCTGGCCAAGCGCACCGGTCTGGACCACCGCGTGGCGCCCATCCAGGAGATGGTCGACGCCTTCCTGGCCAACCTGTCGCTGTCCGGCCTGGCGGTGGAGAACCTCCAGGCGCGGGTGCGCGGCGTGCTGCTCATGGCGCTGTCCAACCAGGAGGGGCACCTGGTGCTGACCACCGGCAACAAGAGCGAGCTGGCGGTCGGCTACTCCACCCTCTACGGCGACTCGGTCGGCGGCTTCAACCCGCTCAAGGACGTGTGGAAGACCCGGGTGTGGCAGCTGGCGACCTGGCGCAACGCCGAGGCCGAGCGACGCGGGGAGGTGCCGCCGATCCCGGAGCACTCCATCACCAAGGCGCCCAGCGCCGAGCTGCGCCCCGGGCAGCTCGACACCGACTCACTGCCCGACTACCACGTGCTGGACGCCGTGCTCACCGGCTACGTCGACGGCGACCTGGGCCGCGACGACCTGGTCGCCGCGGGCCACGACCCGGCGCTGGTGGACCGGGTGCTGCGGATGGTGGACGCCGCCGAGTACAAGCGCCGCCAGTCCGCGCCAGGGACGAAGATCACGATCAAGGCGTTCGGCCGGGACCGCCGCCTGCCCATCACCAACCGGTTCCGCGAGGGCGCCGGGTGAGCTGTCACACCCGACTCTGACGGCGGGCCCGAATCGGGTGGCAGCATGGGCTCATACCCGGGGACCGGACGTCGACCGATCAGGTGGACGCGGCCTCGAGGTGGAAGGAGACAACCATGTCCAATGACGCAGGCACGCCCGCGGAGCCCGAGGTGACCGCCCTCTACGGCGGCCCGGCCACCCGCCGGGTCCGGGTCCGGGACCTGGTCGCCGCCCGGGAGCGCGGCGAACGGTGGGCCATGCTCACCGCGTACGACCAGTACACCGCGGGGATCTTCGACGCCGCCGGGATCCCGACGTTGCTCGTGGGCGACTCGGCGGCCAACAACGTCTTCGGCTACGAGACCACCGTGCCGGTCACCGTGGACGAGCTGCTGCCGCTGGTGCGGGCGGTGGTCCGGGCCACCCGGCACGCCCTGGTCATCGGCGACCTGCCGTTCGGCTCGTACGAGGAGGGCCCCACCCAGGCCCTGCGCACCGCGGTGCGCTTCCTCAAGGAGGGCGGCTGCCAGGCGGTGAAGCTGGAGGGCGGCCGGCGCGTCGCCGGCCAGATCCGGGCCATCGCCGGCGCCGGCATCCCGGTGATGGGGCACATCGGCTTCACCCCGCAGCGGGAGCACGCCATCGGCGGCTACCGGGTGCAGGGCCGCGGCGAGTCGGCCGAGGAGGTGCTGGCCGACGCGCACGCCGTCGCCGAGGCCGGGGCGTTCGCGGTGGTGCTGGAGATGGTGCCGGGCAAGGTGGCCAAGCGGATCACCGAGGAGCTGGCCGTCCCCACCGTGGGCATCGGCGCCGGGCCGGACACCGACGCCCAGGTGCTCGTCTGGCAGGACATGGCCGGTCTGCGCACCGGGCGCATGCCCCGGTTCGTGAAGCGCTACGCCGATCTGGCCGGGGTGCTGGGCGACGCCGCCCGGACGTTCGCCGACGAGGTACGCGGCGGGGTGTTCCCGAGCGCGGAGCACACCTTCGACTGATCCGCGCCCGCCGTCGGCCGCGGGCGTGCCGGGCGCCGCGGAAGCGGCCGGGCCGGGCGCGGCCGGCGGCGGGCACCGCGCGGGTCAGGCCGGGGCCGCCGTACGCAGCTGGGCGGCCAGCACCGCGCGAGCCGGCGCCAGGCTGGGACCGTACCAGGTGAGGTGCCGGCCGGAGACCAGCGCGTACGGCAGCCCGGGAAACGCCTCCGGGCCGTCCGTGGCCGTGAACCGGTACGGCTCGTCCGGCAGCACCACCAGGTCCGCGCCCGCCGCGCGCAGCTGCGCCAGGGCGGGCCGGGGGTAGCGCTCCGCGTGGTCGGCGTACACGTTGGCGACGCCCAGGCGGCGCAGCAGGTCCCCGGCGAAGGTGTCGCCGCCGAGCACCACCCAGGGTCGGCGCCACACCGGCACCACCGCCCGGCGCGGCGGCACGGGGGCGGGCGCGGCCCAGGCCTGCGCCGCCTCGCCCAGCCAGGCCGGGGCCGGGCGGCCCAGGCCGGCGAACAGCCGGGCCAGCGAGTCCAGCGCACCGGGCAGGTCGCGCGGGTAGGTGACCCACACCGGGACGCCGGCCGCCCGCAGCGCCGCCACGTCCTCCCGGCGGTTCTCCTCGACGTTGGCCAGCACGAGGTCCGGGCGCAGCGCGCGGATCCGGTCGACGGAGGGGTACTTGGAGCCGCCGACCCGGGGCACGTCCAGGCCGGCGGGGTGGGTGCAGTAGTCCGTGGCGCCGGCCAGCAGCTCCGGCGCGCTGACCGCGACCGCCTCGGTCAGCGAGGGCACCAGCGACACGACGCGGCGCGGCGGGTCCGGGCGCGGGGATCCGCCGAGGTCGTCCCTCGGTGCGGCCGGCACGGCGGGCTCCATGCCCCTACAGGTCCGTGACCCGTACGCCGGCGTGCGCCTTGTACCGCCGGTTGATCGCGATCAGGTTGGCGGTGAGCGCCTCCACCTGGCCGGCGTTGCGCAGCCGTCCGGCGTACACCCCGCGCATGCCGGGGATCCGGCACGCCAGTGCCTGCACCGTGGCGGCGGCGGCGCGGTCGTCGGCGCAGACCAGCACGTCCAGGTCGATCCGCTCCACCGTCGGGTCGGCCAGCAGGGGCGCGCTGACGTGGTGGAAGGCGGCGCACACCCGCGAGTCGGGCAGCAGACCGGCCGCCTGCTGGGCGGCGCTGCCCTCCGGCACCCGGAGCGCGTACGGGCCCTGCGGGTCGAAGCCCAGCGGGTTGACGCAGTCCACCACCACCTTGCCGGCCAGTGGGGCGCGCAGCGCGGCCACCGTCTCGGCGTGCCCGGCCCACGGCACCGCCACGATCACCACGTCGGACCGCTGCGCCACCTCCGCGTTGCCGCCCCAGGCCGGCGGCGTGCCGCCGGCCGCGGCGCCGAGCAGCTCCACCAGCTCGGCGGCGGCCTGCGCCGCCCGCGGCGCGGTCCGGGAGCCGATCAGCACCGGCTGGCCCGCCCGGGCGAGCCGGTACGCCAGGCCCCGGCCCTGGTCGCCGGTGCCGCCGATGATGCCCACCGTCAGCGCCGACACGTCGGGCAGCGCGGATGCGTCAAAGACCATGCCGGCCATCTTCGCGAACCGGCCCGGCCGCGCCGCAACCCGCCCGACGCCGGCCGAACGGCCCGACCTGCGGCGGGCTCAGACCCGCGTGAAGCGCACCTGCCGGGCCGCCGGGTCCGCGGTGACGAGCCGAACCCGGATCCGCTCGCCCAGCGGCAGCTCACCCTCGCAGCGGGCGCGCACCGGAGGGTCGGCCAGCGCCACCGTCGACCGGTCCAGCACCGCCGCGTCGAAGACCTCACCGACCCGGGTGGCCAGCAGCACCGCCTCCACGAGATCCACCGCGGCCCGCGCCGCCGCCGAGGCGACCCGGTCGGTGCGGGCCATGGCCCCCGGCAGCTCCGGCAGCGCCGCCCGGACCCAGTCCGGCACGTCCCGGCCGGCGACCAGTGCCAGGCACGCCTCCGTGGCGTACCGGTCGGCCAGGCGGCGCAGCGGCGCGGTCACGTGGGCGTACGCGGCCGCCACCGCACCGTGGCCGGGGTCGGCCGGCGGCGCCCCGTCGAACGCCGTGTAGCCCGCCCCGCGCAGCAGCTCCGCGGCCTGGTCCAGGAACGCGGCCCCGCGCGGGCTCACCGGGTCCACGGCGCGGACCGCCGCGCCCACCCCGGCCCCGTCGGGCCACGGCACGCCGAGCGCCGCGGCTGCGGGTGGCCGCCGCCCGGCCGGTCAGCAGGGAGATCTGGGCGTTGTCGTCCTCCAGCGGCACCGGGGCGCGCAGCGCCAGGCGCCAGCCGGACCCGGCCGGCTCCACCTCCTGCTCCGGCAGCGGCAGGTCGATGGCGCCGCGGGCCTGACCGTGGGCCCGCAGCCGGGCGCCGAGCTCGGGCAGCAACGCGATCGGGTCCGGCAGCACGCCGGCGTCGGCGGCCCGCTGCGCGCCGCGGTAGTCCAGCCGGGCACGGCTGCGTACCCGGGCCCGCTCCAGGTGTACGGCGGTCGTCTCGCCGTCGTCGGTGACGTCGATCGTCCACAGCACCGCCGCGCGGTCGGCGTCCGGCAGCAGGCTCGCCGCCTGTTCGCTGAGGATCTCCGGGTGCAGCGGCACCTTGCCGTCCGGCAGGTACACCGTCTGTCCCCGGCGCCACGTCTCGGCCGCCAGCTCCCCGTCAGGAGCCACGTAGGCGGCGACGTCGGCGATGGCGTAGTGGACGCGGTAGCCGCCGCCCGGCCGCCGCGCCAGGTGGACCGCCTGGTCCAGGTCCACGGAGCCGGCGGGGTCCAGGGTGACGAACGGGATGTCGGTGCGGTCGACGTCGGGCAGTGCCCGGCGGGCGGCCTGCTCGGCCTCCCGCTGCGCCGCGGGCGGGAACCGCGTGGGCAGCTCCAGCTCGCGGCGCAGCGCCGCGAAGTCGATGCGGGGCGCGTGTAGCCGTCGGATCAGCACGCCACAGTTGTACCAGCGCGCTCCGGTGACGTCCGCCCCCCGCGAGGCGACGGGTGGGCCGGCACCGCCGCGCCGGCCCGGCGGTCAGCGCGTCCGCGTCGGGGTACGCGTCGACTTGGTCGCGGTCTTGCGGGCGGCCGTCTTGCGGGCCGGTGCCGTCGTGGCCTTGCCAGCCGGTGCCGTCGTGCGTCCGGCCGTGGCCTTGCGGGCCGGTGCGGTCTTGCGCGCGGTCGACGCGGCCGCCTTGGTCGCGGCCCCGGCGCTCTTCGTCGCGGCCTTCGTGGCGGTGCCGGTGCGCGTCGTGCCGGTCGCCCTGCCGACCGCGGCTTTGCCGGCCGTCGCCCTCCCCGTCGTCGCCTTGCCGGCAACCGCCTTGCCCGCCGTGGCCCTCCCCGGCGTCGCCTTGCCGGCAACCGCCTTGCCCGCCGGGGCCTTGCCGGCGGTCGCCTTCCCCGCCGTCGTCCTCCCCGCCGTGGCCTTACCGGCAACCGCCTTGCCCGCCGTGGCCTTGCCGGCGGTCGCCTTCCCCGCCGTCTTGGCTGTCGTCGTCCTGCCGGCCGTCGCCTTGCCCGTGGCCGCCGTGGTCACCACTTTCCGGGCCGTCGCCGTCCCCGCCGTCGCCTTGCCCGCACCCGTACCGGCGCGGGCCCCGGTGGCGGCGGACCTGGGGGCCGTTCGGCCGGACGCAGCGGCGCCGCCAGCCGGGGCGGACTGCGCACCGGCGGTGGATCGGCGGGCCGTCCCCGTGGCGGTGCGTGCGGTACCGGCGGTGGACCAGCTCGTGGTGGCCGTCGCCGACCGGGTCGCCGGACTGGACGCCGACCGGCTCGCCGCCGTCGCCGTACGGCTGGCCGAGGTGGTCGTCTTCGTGCGCGTACCGGTTCGGCCGGTGGTGCCCGAGCCGTTGCCGGATGCCGACCGGGTAGCGCCCGCGTTGGTGCCCGCCCGGGAACCGGCCGCGGTCCGGGAGCCCGCGCCGGCGCGGCCGGTGCCCGTCGCGCGGGTGCCGCCGACCGCCTTCTTCACCGCAGCGGCGGTCCTGGTGGCCGCGCCGGCCGCCCGGCCGGTGGTGCCGCCACCGTTCGCCCCGGCCGCGGACGTGCGGGTGGCGCCGGCCCCGGTGGCGTTCGCGCGCGCCGCCGCGGCGGTGCCACCCGAGACCTGCGTGCTCACGCTGGCCCTCGGCCGCCCCGTGGCGCCGTTCCGGGCCGCCGCACCGCCACCGGTTGGCGTCGCGGCCTTCGTCGTGGTCTGCCTGGCGCCGGTGGCCGTCGCCGCCGCCGTCCTGCTCCCGGCCGTCGCCTTCGCGGGCGCGCGGGTGGCGGCCGGGCGGCTCTTGGCCTGCTTCGCTACAGCCATGATTGCTTCGCTCCTATATCTATATTTAGGGATAATTCGCCCACGCGCGGCGTGCAAGCTCAGTTTGAAATAGCTTCGGTTGGAATGACCAGGTGGACGGGCGAGGGCGCGACCTAGTGGTCGTCACCGGCCCAGCGGGCGTCCTCGGCGTCCCAGGCGTCGTTGCGCTGCTGCACCAGTTCCAGTGCGGACGCCGCCGCGGCGGCGGACTCGTACGGACCCATGGTGTACCGGGCCGCGCAGGCACCGTCCTGGGTCTCGACGCGGTGGTGTCGCAGGCACCAGAAGTACCGCCCACCACTGCCACTGATGCTCATGACATCACTGTGCACCGCAAATCAGCCACGCGCTACCGATTCGCGCAAAAACTCGCGACTCTTCCACAATAGACCCCCTTCCAGTCCGGTGCGCCGACCGCGAGGGTTCCGGCGAGGACGCGATACCCGTCCCCCCGGTACCCGCCCGACCGCATAGGGTCGCGCCATGGCCGAGAGGTGGGCGCCGACCGACCGCGGGGTACTGCGCCTACCCTCGGGCCGGCTGATCCGGGGCCGCGCACTGCGGCGCGAGCCGCCATCCGGCGCGGTCCCGACGTTCGGCGTCTACCTGCTCGGCGCGCCGCCGGCCGCCGTCGCCTGGGAGCATCGGTGGCTGCGTTGGCCCGACTTCTGGCTCCCGCGCGACCGGGAACAGGCTCGGCGGGTCCTTCGCGAGGCGTGGGAACGCGCGGACGCCGAACGCGTGGAGGTCGCCTGCGGCGGTGGGCTCGGCCGCACCGGCACTGCCCTTGCCTGCCTCGCCGTCCTCGACGGCGTCCCCGCCGATCGCGCCGTCGCCTACGTCCGGCGGCACTACCACCCTCGGGCCGTCGAGACGCCGTGGCAGCAGCGCTACGTCCACCGCTTCTGACACCACGCCCCCCCGACCGACGCCGCCGCGGCGGAGAACCGGCGGCGGAGCCCGGCGGCCGGTCCGATGACGCGCCGGGTCGGCCGCGACGGTCAGCGCCCAGGCGGCGGACCCCACGGGCGGCGGTCTCCAACGACCGGCGGACCACCTCGGCCGCACCTACGCCTTGAGGCACCGGCCGTCGGGGTAGGTGCCGCCGATGAATCCGCCGCCGCCGTGCGGCCCGTAGAAGTGGACCACGCAGAGCCCGTCGGTGCGCACCGCGTACAGCAGGCTCCCGACCGGCGCGGGATCGTCGGGCCGCGCCAGGCGAACCACCTCCGGGAGATACCCACCAGCGGTCAGCGCCTGCGCGACAGCCGTGACGTCCTCCGCTACGGGTCGGGAATGGCTGGAGGCGAGGCAGGCGGACTCGGACGCGGTTGACGTGGCGGAGCGGCACCGGTTGAACCTTGCTTGCGTCGCCGCCGCGTTGACCCGCGTCTGTGCCGAGAAGCCCGCCGAGCGCTGCTGATCGGTCAGGGGCAACCGGCGACTCTGGTCCTCAGCAGTACGTTGGCAGGCCGCCCGCTCCTCAGGACTAGGTTCCCCGAGCGAGAGGCACGAGTACACCGAACCCGTGGCAACCGGGTCGACGATCGCGGGACGGCCGTGTTCCGCCGAGGACACACGGCCCAGCACGGTCACCGTGGCCACCAGCAGCACCAGCACCGAGGATGCCGGGATAGCCAGGCTCCGGAGCCAGGCGCGGCCGTTGCCCGGCGCGTGCGGCGGGTCGGCGACCCCCTCGCATTTGCTCACCCTGGGACGCTAGCCACCACCGCGACACCGCGCCTCGGTCGCACGACCATCTGACGCGTGCCCGCCGGCGCACGGTCGCGCCACCCGGCCGACACACCACCGGACGCCATGCCCATTCTTCGCGGACAGCCCCCCGTGAACCTGACTCCGGTGCGAGCACCCCCTCCCGGTCTCGAACCCGGCGAGTCCATTCCCGACGGCCTACGCCGGGAAGACTGCGAGGAAACCGGCGCGGACATCGAGCCCGACCGCCTCACCCCCGTGTACCCGAACAGGACCGGAGGCATCGTCGCCCTCGTCTCCCGCGCCCACGCCACCGAGGAGGCCACCCGCCTACAGTGGCTCACCCCGGGCCAGGCCCGCGACCGCTGCGACCGGGCGTACGTCGTCCGAGTACTCGACGCCAGCAGCGACACCGCCCCGGCCATCCGCGCCCACGACGGCGTACACCTGACCGAGCCACCTCGCAGCGTTGCCGAATTCGACCTCTCAAGAATCAAGGCGCCGCGCAAGCGCGGCGCGCCGCACCAGGCGGCGTCGGACGAAGGCGGCGCGGGAGGAAAGAGCCTCCGACGGGGCACGCCGGCTTCGAGATGCCGGAGCCGTCCCGCCGGACATCGACTCAGGTCGCCGACAAGACCGGGGCGCTTTCAGGGCGTCGAACGGCGACCGATAGTGACCAACGATGACCCACAGGCTCCACGGATAACGCCTGGTCAAGGAGGCCTTCGGCCCATCGACCAGGAGGGTGACGGACGAGTCGACCTGTACGCCGGATTCTGTCGTCGGCGCCGTGGCACCGACGGGCGGCCATCCATCTCGGCCTGCCGTCGCCGGCAGGCTCCAGCGGCCTACCCGCAGGCTCGGGCGGGCAGCCCTCGAACGCCTGCGCGGGCACCACCTCGCGGCGGAGCCCTTCTTGGCCTTGCTCCGGGCGGGGTTTACCGAGCCACTCCGGTCACCCGGAGTGCTGGTGGGCTCTTACCCCACCGTTTCACCCTTACCGACCAGCCGGTCGGCGGTCTGTTTTCTGTGGCACTGTCCCGCGGGTCACCCCGGGTTGCCGTTAGCAACCGCCCTGCCCTGTGGAGTCCGGACGTTCCTCGGCGGGGCCGAAGCCACCGACGCGGCCGCCCGGTCGACTCGTCCGTCAGGATCAATCCTACGCCAGCCGCGGGACCGCTCGGGCGCGGCGAGCGGCTAGCCTGGCGCACATCATGGAGCTCTGGGACGCGGGCATAATGCTGGTCGCCGGGTTGGCCGCGGGGACCGTCAACGCCCTGGCCGGCGGCGGCTCCCTGATCAGCTTCCCGACCCTGGTGGCCCTGGGCATGCCGCCGGTGGCGGCGAACGTGACCAACTCGGTGGCGGTCTGCCCGGGGTATATGGCGGCCGTGGCCGGCAGCCGCGCCGACCTGGCCGGGCAGGGCGCCCGGATGCGTGGCCTGCTGCCGACCACCGTCGTCGGCGCCGGGGCGGGCTGCGCCCTGCTGCTGCTGACCCCGGCCGGGGCGTTCGAGGTGGTCGTCCCGTTCCTGGTGTTGACGGCGGCGGGAGCGCTGGCCGTCCAGGACCGGCTGCGCCGGCTGGTGGTGCGCCGGCAGGAACAGGGCCCGGTGGCGCTGCACCTGCTCGTCGGTTTGGGCGCGCTCTACGGCGGCTACTTCGGCGCGGCCCTGGGCGTGCTGCTGGTGGCGGGGCTGGCGCTGGCGCTGGACGAGACGCTGGCCCGGGTCAGCGCCGCCAAGAACGCGATCTCGGCGGTGGTGGGGCTCGTCACGGCGGTCGCGTTCGGCGTGTTCGGGCCGGTCGACTGGGCGGCGGCGGGCGTGCTCGCGTCCTCGGCACTGGTCGGCGGGTACGCCGGTGCCCGGCTGCTGCGCCGATTGCCGGCGGCGGTGCTGCGCTGGCTGATCGTCGGCTTCGGCGTGACGGTGGGGCTCATTCTGCTCGCCCGGCTCTGACGACCGGGTCCGCGATCCGGTGCCGGCCCGCACCGCCCGCAGCGGCGGGGACCGATCCGGTGCCGGCCTGCACCGCCCGCAGCGGCGGGGACCGATCCGGTGCCGGCCCGCACCGCCCGCGGCGGTGGAGACCGATCCGGTGCCGGGCCGCGCCGCTCGCTGCGGCGCCCGGAGACGGCGCGCGGTCCGCGGAGACGGCAGTGGGCCGCGGGATCACCCCCCGCGGCCCACCATCTCCCCGGTCACGTCAGCGGCGCGACAGCCCCAGCGCGATCGTCTTGGTCAGCGTGGCGTTGGCGTCGTCGCCGTCGAGCGACCACACCATGGCGCCGCCGAGGCGCTCCTTCCGGATGAACTGCGTCTTCTGCAGCACGACCACCGGGTCGTCGTAGGTCCAGAAGGTGGTGCCGTCGAACAGCCACGCGTGGCCGTTGCGCAGGTCCCGGTAGACCTTGAAGGAGCCGTTCTTCGCCAGGTCCTTGAGGACCTTGTAGTCCTCGAAGCCGGCCTGCCAGGTCGCTGGCGCCGGGCCGGTGGCCTGCTTGTAGAGGCCGTCGCCGCCGCCGGTCACGCCGGTCCAGCCCTGGCCGTAGTACGGGATGCCGAGCACGAGCTGCTTGCGCGGCGCGCCCCGGTCGACGTACGCCTTGACGGTCAGCTCGCCGCTGAAGTCGACCTCGTCGGGCGAGCGGGCCGGCACCCGCAGCGCGGACTGCTGGTTGGTCATCGTCTCCCAGGAGCCGTGGAAGTCGTAGCCCTGCAGGGTGGCGAAGTCCAGGTACCGGAAGATCTTCTTGACCTCCAGGCCGGCGTCGATGGCCTTGGGGTTGGCCGGCAGGAACGCGGTCAGCTCGTACTTCTTGCGCTGGCTGCGCCCGTACGCGTCGAGCTGCTTGCGGAACTCCTGGAGCACCGCGGTGAAGTTCTGCTTGTCCTCCGGGCGGACGGTGTTGCCCGGCTCGCCCGGCCAGCCCGGCCACTCCCAGTCCAGGTCGATGCCGTCGAACACGCCGGCGCCGGAGCCCGGTCCGCCCGACTCGCCCTCACCCAGCGAGGGAAGGTTGCCCTTGATGAACAGGTCGACACAGGACTCGACGAACTTCCTGCGCGACTCGGGCGTCAGCACGGCGTCGGAGAAGTGGTCCGACAGCGTCCAGCCGCCGAGCGAGATCAGCACCTTCAGGTTCTTGTGCTTGGCCTTGAGCTTCTTGAGCTGGCCGAGGTTGCCGTTGAGCGGGGCACCCCAGGTGTCGGCGACGCCGTCGACGCTCTCCTCGGCCGGGACCGGTCGCTGGTAGTCGGCCCAGGAGTCGGCCGAGGCGCACTTGCCCTCGGCGTTGACGTCGCCGAACGCGTAGTTGATGTGGGTGAGCTTGGCCGCGGCGCCGGAGGTCTCCAGGTTCTTCACGTAGAAGGCACGGCCGTAGATGCCCCACTGGGTGAAGTATCCGACGTTGAGGTACTTCGACCCGTGGCCGCCGCCGTGGTTCACGGCGCTCTGCTCGGCGGCCTGTGCGGCGGGCACGCCGGCGAACAGGACCGCCAGGGTGGTGCCGGCGATGGCGAGCCGGCGGGACAGGGATCTGCGCATATGGGGCTCCTCGGCGAGGGGTAACCGCTGTCGAGCGGCCGCAGAGACCGCGCGTGGGAATTGACTGTGGGCTATGCGGAAAAGCGATAACCGTTAAGAAGGTTGCCTAAATGATGAAGCTATGCGCCGCGCGACCCCGGGTCAAGACCAACGCGGGGCGAACGGACCGTTCAGCCGAGGTCGGCCAGGTGGGCGGTCTCGTTGACCGCCCGTACCGCGACCGCGCCGTCGGGCCAGGAGTCCACCAGGGACAACCCGCCGGGATCCAGGTAGAGCCGGTGCAGGAAGGCGTCGCCGGCGGCGAGCGCGTCGCGCAGCAGCAGCTTGATCGGTGAGACGTGGGAGACCACGACGACAACCTGCCCGGGGTGCCCGGCGCGCAGGCCGGCGACGACCCGGCGGATCCGGGTGGTGACGGCGCGGAAGGACTCGCCGCCGGGCGGGGCCACCGACGGCGAGGCCAGCCACGCGTCGAGCTGCGCGGGGTACCGCTGCCTGACCTCCGCGAAGGTCAGGCCCTCCCACTCGCCGAAGTCGCACTCGACCAGGTCGGGGTCGGTGCGCACCTCCGCCGCTCCCGCGATCTCCCGGGCGGTGCGCGTGCACCGCGACAGCGGCGAGCTGACCACGGCGGCCACGCGGGGAGCCAGCTCGGCCACCCGGCGGGCCGCCGCCCGGGCCTGGGCCACTCCCCGGTCGGTCAGCGCCGCGTCGCCGCGCCCGGAGTAGCGCCGCGCCACGGTCAGCTCGGTCTCGCCGTGCCGGACCAGGATCAGGCGGGTCGGCGCGGCCGTCGGCGGGGTCCAGGCACTCCCCGGGTCGGCCGCGCCCAGATCGGCCGCACGCGGGTCGGCCGCCGGGTCCGGGTCGGTCTCGCCCGGGTCGGCCGCCCGGCCCGCCCTGCGGGTGTCGGTCGCCGGGACGGTCCTGACCCGGGCCGCCCTGGCCGGCGCGGCCGCCGCGTCCATGGCGGCGTTGGCCAGGGCGTCGGCGTGGCGGTTGAGCTCACGCGGGATCCAGGTGAACGTCACGGAGTCGAACTCGCGCACGCGCGTGGCGGCCTGGGCGGCGAGCGGCCGAAGTCCCGGATTCTTTATCTGCCAGCGGCCGCACATCTGCTCGACGACCAGCTTGGAGTCCATCCGTACCTCGACCTCGGCGGCGCCGAGGTCGGCGGCCGCCGCCAGGCCGGCGATCAGGCCGGAGTACTCGGCGACGTTGTTGGTCGCCACCCCGATGGCCTCGGCCCGCTCGGCGAGCACCTCACCGGTGGCGGCGTTCCGCACGACCGCGCCGTAGCCGGCCGGTCCGGGATTGCCCCGGGACCCCCCGTCCGCCTCGACGGCGACCCGCAGCCGTCCGCTCACAGTCCGGACTCGGCCGTGCGGACCATGATGCGGCGGCACTCGTCGCAGCGCACCACCTCGTCGGCGGCGGCGGACTTGACCCGGACCCGCTCGCTGCCGGACAGCTCCAGCCGGCAGCCGCCGCACCGGCCGCCGCGCACCAGCGCCGCGGCCAGCCCGCCGGAGGTCTCGCGCACCTTCTCGTAGAGGGCGACCAGGTCGGCCGGCAGGTCGGCGGCGAGCGGGCGCCGGGCGCCGGTGCGGAACTCCTCCTCCCGCGAGATCTCGGCGAGCTGCTCGTCGCGGCGGCGCTCGACCTCCTCGCGGCGCTGCCGCCCGGCCGTGATGCGGGTCAGGATCTCGTCCAGGGTGGCCTGCGCCGTCTCGCGCTGCTCCATGAGCTCCAGCTCGGCCTCCTCCAGCTCGTCCTGGCGCCGCTTGAGCGACACCATCTCGTGCTGGAGGGCCTCCAGCTCGCGGGCCGGGCCCGAGCCCAGGGTCAGCCGCGCCTCGTCCTTGTCCTTGCGCGCGCGCACCTGGTCGATGTCCCTCTCCAGCCGGGCGATGTCCCGGTCCAGGTCGTCCACGGCGACCTGGGCGCGGATCCGCTCGTCCTCCAGCGCCGAGAGTTCCCGGCCCAGCGCGTCCAGCTCGGCGTGCTCGGGCAGGGTGCGGCGGCGGTGGGCGAGCTGGGCGAGCGCGGTGTCGATCGCCTGCAGGTCCAGCAGGCGGAGCTGGGCTTGGGGGTCGGCCTTCACGGTGCGGCTCCTTACGACACGAGGACTGGCGCAACGGCGGAAACGGTCAGCGCGGCGGTGCGGGCGGGGCACCACCGCGGGGCGCGCCGACAGCGCCGTGGGGCGGCGTCGCGCCGACAGCGCCGTGGGGCGGCGTCGCGCCGACAGCGTCGCGGGGCGGCGTCGCCCCGGCACCGCTGCCGGGGGCTGCGGCGTGCAGGGTCCACGGGTCGGTATCCACGTCGGACACCACCGCGTCCACGCCCAGGGCGCCGCGCAGCTGCGCGGCGAGGTCGTCCAGCCACGGCCGCTCGGTGGCCCAGTGCGCCGCGTCGACCAGCGCCGGGCCGCCGTCGGCAAGGTGCTCGCTGGCCGGGTGGTGGCGCAGGTCGGCGGTCAGGAACGCGTCCACCCCGGCGGCGGCCGCGTCTGCCAGCAGGCTGTCACCGGCGCCGCCGCTGACCGCCACGGTGCGCACCGTGCGGCCCGGGTCGCCGGCCGCGCGCACCCCCCACGCCGTGGGCGGCAGTCGGCGGGCGGCGTACGCGGTGAACTCGGCGAGGGTCAGCGGCGCGGGCAGGCTTCCGATCCGGCCCAGCCCCCGGCCGTGGCCGGCGGCCGGGCTGCCCGGGGCGGCGGCCCGCAGCGGCCGCAGGTCGGTCAGCTCCAGGCGGCGGGCGAGCGCGTCCGAGACGCCGGGGTTGGCCACGTCGGCGTTGGTGTGCGCGACGAACAGCGCGACACCGGCCCTGATCAGCCGGTGCACGATCCGGCCCTTGACGGTGGTCGGCGCGACCGAGGAGACGCCGCGCAGCAGCAGTGGGTGGTGCGCCACGATCAGCTGGGCGCCCACCGCGACGGCCTGCTCGACGGTCTCCGGTACGCAGTCCACCACGCACAGCACCCGGTCGACCGGGGCGTCCGGCTCGCCGAGGACCAGGCCCACCCGGTCCCAGGACTCGGCCCACTCCGCCGGATAGCTCCGGTCCAGCTCGGCCAGCACCGCGGCCACGGTTGCGGTGGGCTGCGTCGTGGTCACGGCGCGAGGCTACCAGTGAACGCGCGGCGACCGGCCGGGCCCGCCGGCGGCGTCCCGGCACCGGTCTACCGGGCCGGGGCCGGCACCGGGCCGTCCTCCGGGCGCCGCACCGGCAGCGCGTCCAGCGCCAGCTCCCACGGGAACCCGTCCAGGTGCTGCTCCCCGGTGCCGGGCGCGTGCAGCGTCACGACGTCGTCGCCGAACAGCACCGTCACGCCCCAGGAACGGAGTCGGGCCACGCTCTCCAGGAACGCCGGGTGCCGGGCCATCGCCAGGTTGGTGAACGGCACCGCCACGATCGGCAGGTCGCGGCCCTGGCCCTCGATGAGCAGCCCCAGCGCCAGCGTGTCGGCGATGCCCAGCGCCCACTTGTTCACGGTGTTGACGGTGGCCGGGGCCACGACGATCGCGTCCGGCGGGGGCAGCACGTCCGGGTCGCCGGGGTTCTTGTAGTGGCTGCGCACGGCGTACCCGGTCTGCGCGGCCAGGGCCGACACGTCGATGAACTTGCGCGCGTCCGGGGTGGCCACCACGCAGACCCGCCAGTCGCGCCGCTGCGCCGCGGCGACCAGACGCCCCACGTTGCGGGCCAGCGGCGAGCCGCAGACGACGGCGTACAGCACCCGGGTGGGTGCCTCCGCCGGGGTCGGCGGAGGCACCCGCGTCATACGCCGACCCCCATGTGCTCGGCCAGCTCCGCGATCGGTGCGGCCGGCGCGCCGCGGGTGCGGCGCAGCACGTCGGAGAGCACCGCGTGCGCGATCGGCCGGCAGCGGATCTCGGACGGGGCGAGCCGGTCGCCCTCCAGCAGGAACTCCGCCGCCTTCTCGATGTCGCCCACCTGGGTGTAGGCCCGGGCGATGTCCAGGTAGTGGTGGGCGCGCCGCTCGGGCAGCAGCGCCGAGAAGCTCTCCATGTCGATCTGCTCGTGCGTCTCCACGGCCGCCCGGCCCTCGCCCAGCTCGACGGCGGCGGCGGCCTTGTGCAGCTGCACGTTGGTGGGCCCGAACGACGTCCAGTAGTGGTTGTAGTCACCGCCGAGGGCGTTGGCCGCCTCCTCTGCGCCGTTGACCAGGTCGCGCACGGTGGCGCTGTCGCCGAGCCGGGCCGCCGACATGGCGCCGTTGAGCAGCAGCATGCCGTAGACCGACAGCCGCTCGGGGGTGGTCGGCTGGGCGCTGCCCGGGGCCAGCCGGTTGGCGATGTTGACGTTGACCTCCAGCGCCGGGCGGGCCCGGCCGAGCGCCAGCAGCGACAGCCCGACCCGGAAGGTGGCCGTGCCGGCCAGCAGCGGGTCGTCGGCCCGCTGCGAGACCGCGATGGAGCGGTCCGCGGCCAGCCAGGACAGCTCGTGCTCGCCGAGCTTGCGCAGCGCCGAGGAGGCGATCTGGTAGACCTGGCCGAGCAGCCGGGCGGCGTCGTGGCGGGCCTGGGCGTCGCCGCGCTCGGCGTACGCCGCGTCGGCGGCCTGGGCGTCGCGCAGCAGCCGCGGCAGGGCGCGGGCCAGCACGCCGTACTTCGCGTGCTGGTAGGTGAGCCAGGCGTGGCTGACCGCCTTGCGCATCTCGGCCAGCGGCGGGGGGGTCGGCGCGGCGTTGAACAGGGCGCTGATCTGGTCGTACCGCTCCAGGGCCGCGCGGATCTCCTCGACCTCGACCTGGTCGATGCAGTTCACCGCGTCGGGCCGGCGCTCCGGCTCCTTGCCCAGCAGCAGCTGCACGTCCAGCTGCAGGACGTCGGCGATCTCGTAGACCACGGAGAACTTGTCGAGCCTGCGGACCCCTCGCTCGACCTTGTCCACCCAGCTCTTGGACTTGCCGAGCCGGTCGGCGAAGACCTGCTGGGACATCTTGCGGCGACTGCGCCAGTACGCCACCCGGCGGCCGATAGGCAGCTCGTCCACGTCACCCTCCCCCTTTCGTCGTAGACGGCTCACCGGCCGGGGTGATCGGCCGGACGCGCCGCGTTGACCGGTCCGCGGGTGACGGGGTCTGTCACCCATATTTGCCGATCGCACACGATGTGCGGCAATTAGCGGACCCAAGCTCGTAGGTATAGATGCAGTTACACGGCTTCTGCCAGTCGCAACGACCGCCGTGTCCACTGGTAACGGGACCGTACGCCCGATATTGCGACAACAACAGTTACCGAGGGGGTTTTCCCTGATGCGGTGGATCATGAGCCCACCCGCCATCGACCGACTTCGACTCCGGCGCGCCGCGCTGCGCTACGCCGCGCACGGCTGGCCGGTCACCCCCGGCGCCCGCCTCGCTGGCCCCAGGTTCTCCTGTGGACGGCCGGGGTGCCCCACCGTCGGGTCCCACCCGGCACTGGAGGCGTGGGAGGAGGCGGCCACCAGCGAGGCGGAGCGGATCACTCGATGGTGGCGTCGGCAGCCGTTCACGGTCCTGCTGGCCACCGGACGCGCGTTCGACGTGGTGGAGGTGCCCGCCCACCTGGGGCTGCGGGTGCTCGGCCTGGCCCGGCTGCACAGCGGGGGCATCGGCCCGCAGCGGCGGCAGGTCCGCGGCCCGGTCGCGGTGACCCCCACCGGACGCTGGATGTTCTTCGTCCGCCGCGGTGACCCGCTACGGCCGGAGCTGGACGGTCACCTGGACGTGGTGCACCACGGCCGGGGCTCCTGGGTGCCGGCGCCGCCCAGCCGGCTGGTGGAGGGACCGGTGCGGTGGGCGGTGAGCCCGCCCGAGACCCGCTGGGAACTGCCCGACCCGTACGCCCTGCAGGCCCTGCTCGTCGACGCACTCGCGCTGGGCACGCCGCCGGCGACGGATGCCGCGGGCCGGCGGTCGCAGCCCGGCGCGCCGGTTCCCGCTGCCCCCCGGACCCACCCGCACCCGGCGGACTCCCCGCACGCGGAGCCCGCGCGTGCCGAGTCGCTGCGGCCCGGGTCGCGCGCGGTGCCCCAAGGGTCGGTCCCGCGCCAGGTGTCGACCGCACGCCGCGCGGCCTGAGCCCGCACCGTCC
>DATMJT010000100.1:0-2477 GCA_035553735.1 Pilimelia sp. | reverse complement strand
ACTCGGCCTCATGCCCGCGCCGGCCGCGTCGGGCTGATCGGATCGCGCCTATCCACCTGCACCCCACCTGCACCACGCCAACATCCGCGCCCAGGCCGCCGCGCTGATCGCCGACGCCACCGCCGATCACGTGGTGGACCTGGGGCGGGCGGGGCCGGCCGGCCGTCCGGTTCACCGACGGCGGCGCCACCATCGCACCCGCCGACAGCACCGCCGGCCAGTGCACGATCAGCGCTGTCAGCGGCCAGTCCAAACTCCCCCCTGCGTTCCGCAGTTGATGGTGGCGTCTGGGACACGGCTGGACGGTCCGAGCAGGTCAGCGGCTTGAGACAGCCGTCACGCGGCGGAACTTCCTAGTACACGAATCGCCCGGCGCGGCTTGCTTGAGGTGGGTGAATGCCGCTACGGTCTGGGACATGTTCTTGCGGGAGGTGAAGCGGGAGAACCGGAACGGGACCCGGGTGTCCTACCTGCAGCTGGTCCACAACGACTGGGACCCCGCCGCCCGCACCTCCCGAACCAAGATCCTCTACAGCTTCGGGCGGACCGATCAGGTCGACACCGCAGCGATCGAGCGGCTGATTGTGTCGCTGTCGCGGCTGCTCGACCCGGCCGCGGCGTTGAAGGCCACCGCCGGGTCGGACCTGAGCTTCATCTGCTCGCGCCCGCTGGGCGGTACCGATGTGCTCGACGGGCTGTGGCGCCGGCTGGGCATCGACACCGCGATGACCCGGCTGCTCGCGAAGCGCCGGGTCACCTCCCGGTTCGAGCGAGTGCTGTTCGGGCTGGTCGCCAACCGGGCGCTGGCTCCGTCGTCGAAGCTGGCGGCCGCGGACTGGATCACTCATGACGTGCATATCGACGGCCTGCCCGAGACCTCCGACGATGTCTGCTACCGGTCGATGGACTGGCTCCACGACGTGCGCGAACACCTGGAGCGCGAGGTGTTCGGCCAGGTCGCGAACCTGCTCAACCTTGAGGTCGACCTGCTGTTCTTCGACACCACTTCCACCTACTTCGAGCTGGAGGACCCCGACGAGCCCGTGGCCCGCGACGAACACGGCCACGCCCTACCCGACGACGTCGCCGAGGGCACGGGGAGCGACAGCGGCACGGGGAGCGGCGAGTCGACTCGTGTCGGGTTCCGGACCTACGGCAAGTCCAAGGACTCCCGCGATGACCTGCCGCAGATCGTGATCGGGATGGCGGTCACCCGCGAGGGGATCCCGGTGCGGGTGTGGTGCTGGCCCGGCAACACCGCCGACTCCAAGCTGATCCGCCAGGTCAAGGACGACATGCGGGACTGGACCCTGTCGAAGATCGTGTGGGTCGCCGACCGCGGGTTCTCCTCCGAACGTAACCGCCGCTACCTGCGCCAGGGCGATCACGCCTACATCATCGGCGAGAAGCTCCGGTCGGACTCCCCGGAGATCAAGGCCGCGCTGTCGAGGCAGGGCCGATACACCTCCATCGCGGAGAACATGCGGGTCAAGGAGGTGAAGGTCTCCGACAGCGAGCGGTTCGTCATCTGCCACAACCCCGACGCCGCCGAGCGCGACGCCCACATCCGTGCCCAGCTCGTCGCCCAGCTCGACGAGCTCATCGCCGGATCGGACAAGCTCCCGGTGATGAAGCGCGGCGAGCTCCGCGGCCGGATCTCCACCAAGCCCGGCCTCAACCGATACCTGCGCGTCACCCCCGGCGGGCTGCTGCGCATCGACAAGGCCAAGATCAAGACCGAGGCCAACCTCGACGGCAAGTACCTGCTGCGCTGCTCGGACCCGCACCTGCCGGCCGCCGACATCGCGCTGGGCTACAAGCAACTCCTCGAGGTCGAACGCGGATGGCGCGACATGAAGCAGATCCTGGACCTGCGCCCGGTCTATCACCGCCTCGAAGAACGCATCCGCGCCCACGTCGTGCTCTGCTGGCTCGCGCTGCTACTCATCCGCATCATCGAGACCAGCACCGGCCAGACCTGGCACCACATCCGCCGCGACCTCGACCGGCTCCACGCGGTCACCTTCACCGGCCCGACCGGGACCTTCCGCCAGCGCACCGACCCCACCAAGCCACAGGTCGACCTCTACGCCCGGCTCGACCTACCCCTCCCCAAGAAGATCATCGAGATCACCGCCGCAGGTCGCTGACCAGACGAAACACCCTCGCCTAGTAACACACGCGCGGCACACCTCACCGCCCATTTCCGCAGGTCAACACCGCAATCCGGGTACTAGACGCTCACCTGAACTGCGGAACGCAGGTCCCCGTAGGCGGCCATTTACCGCCCCGGTGATGGCCAGCGATCTCCCCGCTGGCGGCCAGATATCTTCGTCGAGGAGATCCGTGCCCGCGCCGTCGTTGCGGGGACCGGGCCTGCCGGGGTCTCGCAGGAACGGCGAACGGCACGTTCGGACGCCAGGAGCGCCCCAACGTGCCGTTCGCCGGTCGTGGGAAGCGGATGTCAGCCCATCGAC
>DATMJT010000099.1:0-7834 GCA_035553735.1 Pilimelia sp. | reverse complement strand
GGCGCGGGCGGGGCAGGCAGGGCAGGTCGGGCAGGCAGGGCAGGTCGGGCAAGTCGGGCAGGTCAGGCAGGTCGGTGGATCATGCTCGTCGCCGGGGCCGCCGCCGTGCTCGTGACCGGGTACGCGGTCGTCCGGGTCGGTGACATCGCCCTCGGCACCCACCGGGCGTCCGTCGGGCGTCCGGGCTACGACGGGCAGGTGGTGGAGACCCTGACCGACGCCGGCCTCGCGGTGCTGGCGCCCCTGGGCCTGGCGCTGGTCGGGTTGGCGTTGGCCGCCGTGCTCGCCCGGCGGAGCCGGTGGCTGGCCGCCGCGGGCGCCGCGCTGCTCGCCGCGACCTCGCTGCCGCAGGTGGACGCCGCCCTCGGGTGGGTGCCGGTGCCGCCGGGTGGGGTCGGCGACCGCACGGCCCTGTTCGCCAGCTACGCCGTCGCGCCGTGGCATTCGGGTCCGGATCCGGTCCCCGCGCTGACCGCGGCCGTCACGCTGGCGGCGTACGCGCTCCTCGTGATCGGCCTGACCGGGGACCGGGCACCGGCACCGGCGCGCTGAGGACCACACCGGCGGGCGCGAGCGCCGTACGGACGTCTCCTCGCGGGCGGCACCGCCGGCGCCGGCCGATGCCGCCGTTCCGGTTCCGGTCGGGGCGACGGTGCGCCAGGATGGCGGCATGCGAAGGGTCACCGACGCCGAACTCGGCGCCGTCCTCGCCAACGTCCCGGGCACGCCCCGGGTCGTGGCCAGTGGCAACTACGCCACCCCGGGGCACGCGCTGCGGATCCTCGACGCGGCGGTCCCCGAGTACCGGCTGTTCATGCTCAACGCGCAGCCCGGCATCCCGGACCGCGACGGGGTCACCCACGAGAGCGCCTTCCTCGGTCCCGGGATGCGCCGCAGCCCCCGGCTGGCCTACTTCCCCTGTCGCCTGTCGCTGGTTCCGTTCCTGCTGCGCCAGCGCCTGACGCCCGACATCGTGCTGCTGCACACCTCGCCGGTGGTCGACGGCGCGGTCAGCCTGGGCGTGGAGGTCAACATCCTGCCGGCCGCGATCGAGGCGGTGCGCGCCCGCGGCGGAATCGTGGTCGCCCAGGCCAACTCCGCCATGCCGGTCACGTACGGCGACGCGATCGTCGGTGCCGAGACGATCGACTACCTGATCGAGGTGGACGAGCCGCTGACGCCGCACGCGCCCGTGCCGGTGGACGCCGGCGCGGCCGCGATCGGTGACCGGGTCGCCGGGCTGGTCCCCGAGCGGGCCACCCTGCAGCTGGGCATCGGCGCCATTCCCGACGCCGTTCTGCACAGCCTGGGCGACCGGCGCGGCCTGTCCATGTGGTCGGAGATGTTCAGCGACGGCGTCCTGGCGCTGGAGAAGGCCGGCTGCCTCGACCCGGACAAGCCGGTCACCGCGTCGTTCTGCTTCGGCTCCCAGGAACTCTACGACTGGGTGGACCGCAACCCGCGGGTGCGGATGCTGCGCACGGAGAAGACCAACGACCCGGCCACGATCGCCGCGCACCCCAACCTCATGTCGGTCAACAGCGCCCTCCAGGTGGACCTGTTCGCCCAGGCCAACGCGAGCCGGGTGGGCACCCGGGTGCACTCGGGCTTCGGGGGGCAGACCGACTTCATCGTGGGCGCGATGCACTCGCCCGGCGGCCACGCCGTCATCGCGCTGCGCTCCTGGCACCCGAGGGCCGACGTGTCGTCGATCGTGCCGCTGCTGGACGTCCCGGCCACCTCGTTCCAGCACAGCTACATAGTCACGGAGCACGGCACCGCGCACATCTGGGGTCGCGACAGCCTGGACCAGGCGCAGCAGATCCTGGACCAGGCCGCCCACCCGGACGCCCGGGACGGGCTGCGGCAGGCCGGCCGCGACCTCGGCCTGGCCCTGCGCTGACCTGCCGGGCCGCCCGGCCACCGGGCCGCGGGAACGCGGGACGGGAGACGCCGGGACGCGGGGACGCCGGGGCGTGCTGCCACCGGTCGTCCACCTCGCCCTCGGGCGGGTCCTGGGCCGGATGGTCCGGTTTGCCGGGCGGGGCCCGGGGAACCGTGCCGATGAGACCACGCAGGGCCGATCCGGCACACCAGCCACCGCCCTGCGGAGCCGAGGGAGGGCGACATGGGCAACTTCATGGACCGGGCCAAGGACTTCGCCGAGTCCCACGACCAGCAGGTCGACCAGGGCATCGAGCGGGCCGGCGACGAGGTCGACAAGCGCACCGGCCACCGGCACTCCGAGCGGGTCGACCAGGGCGTCGACCGGGCGCAGCAGTGGACCGGCTCGGGCGACCACGGCGGCTCGGGGGACCACGGCGAGCAGGCCCGCTGACCGGTGGCGCTCCCGGCCCCGCGTGACCGCGCGGCCGGGAGGGAGCGGGGTCCGCGCCGGCCGCGCCGGTGCGGACCCCCACCACACCGCCGAACCCCGCCCGGGCTCGCTGGCGGGGCCCCGGCCTCGATGCCGCCGCGCCGGCCCAGCCCGATCAGGCGCCCGGCACGCCATCACGCCGCCCGCGCTCGGCAGGTGCGCCTCGGCGCTTTCTCAGCTCAGCGGGACCGGGGACGGCTCGGGCCGCCGGTACGCCGCGCCGCCCGGCGGCGGAGCTGGATCACCACCAGATCAACCGCCGCGACGGCCGCCAGGGCGACGAACACCCACCCGAGCACGTCGAGTCCCGCACGCAGCAGCAGCACCGCGAAGACGACCGACGAGACCAGACCGAACCCGGCCAACGCCAGGCGCAGGTTGAGCGCGCTGTAGGGGTGGCCGACGGTTCCCCGCCGGTCCGGAGGCTGCGCACCGATCGGCATGAGCATTCCCTACCCACCCGGTGCCGGAGTACGCGGCGTACCCCGCCGTGGCCCGCAGCCGCCGGCGGGAGCTGTCCGACGAGGCGGCACGGCGGCTGCGATCCGCGCCGGCTGAGCGATCCACGCCGCCCGGTGCGGTCGGCCGCACCGGGACGGCGCGCCGTGGTCAGCCGCCGGCCATGGCGCCGACGATCAGGAACGGCTCGTCGCCGCTGGCCACGCGCTCGGGCAGCGGCGCGTCGGGCGACTCGTTGGACAGGTCCTCCTCGCACGCGTAGAACCGCACGAACGCCCGGCGCAGCCCGCTGCGCCGGTCCCGGATGGTGCCACGCAGCACCGGGTAGCGCTCCTCCACGGCATCCAGCACGGAGCGCTGGGTGACCGGCCCGGAGACGTCGACGTGCAGCTCGCCGCTGACCCGGGCGAGGTTCTTCAGGTGCGCGGGCAGCACGACGCGGATCATGGCAGGGTCTGGACTTCGACCGACAGGACGGCCGGCAGGTCCCGGACGATCGGCACCCAGGTGTCACCCCCGTCGGCGGAGCCGTAGACCTGGCCGCCGGTGGTCCCGAAGTAGATGCCGCACGGGTCCAGGGTGTCGACGGCCATCGCGTCGCGTAGCACGTTGACGTAGCAGTGCTCCTGCGGCAGGCCAGCGGTCAGCGGCTCCCACTCGTGGCCGCCGGTGCGGCTGCGGTAGACCCGCAGCCGGCCGTCCGGGACGTAGTGCTCGGAGTCGCTCTTGATGGGCACGACGTAGACCGTCTCCGGCTCGTGGGCGTGTACCGCGATCGGAAAGCCGAAGTCGGTCGGCAGGTTGCCGCTGATCTCGTGCCACGACCCGCCGGCGTCGTCGGTGCGCATCACGTCCCAGTGCTTCTGCATGAACAGAACGTCGGGCCGGGACGGGTGCATGGCCAGCCGGTGCACGCAGTGACCGACCTCCGCGTCCTGGTCGGGAATCTGCTCCGAGCGCAGGCCCCGGTTGATCGGCAGCCAGGTCGCGCCGCCGTCGTCCGTGCGGAACGCGCCGGCCGCCGAGATGGCCACGAAGATCCGGTCCCGGTTGGTCGGGTCGAGGATGATCGTGTGCAGGCACATGCCGCCGGCGCCCGGCTGCCAGCGTGGCCCCGACTCGTGGGTGCGCAGGCCGGGCAGCTCCTGCCAGCTCTGGCCGCCGTCGGCGGAGCGGAACAGGGCCGCGTCCTCGGCGCCCGCGTACACCACGTCGGGGTCGTCGGCCGCCGGCTCCAGGTGCCAGATGCGCTTGAACTCCCAGGGGCGCGGCGTCCCGTCGTACCAGAGGTGCTCGCCCACCGCGCCCTCGTACGCGAAGTCGTTGCCCACGGGCTGCCAGGTCCGGCCGCCGTCGTCGGAGCGCTGGATCAGCTGCCCGAACCACCCCGACGACTGCGACGCGTACAGCCGGTCGGGGTGGGTCGACGCCCCGTTGACGTGGTAGATCTCCCAGCCGCCGAAGTGCGGCCCACTGACCTGCCAGTCCCGCCGGCCGCCGTCCGCGGTCAGGATGAACGCGCCCTTGCGCGTGCCCACGAGCACCCGCACGCCGCTCATGCGATCGCCTCGCTGCGCTCGGCGATGCGCGCCCGCGCGGCACCTGCCCCCACGACTCGCCCGCTCATGCCGGATCTCCTCTCGACTACGTCTTTGCGGATCGTCACATGATTGCGGCCGCCCCCGACGTTTATCGGGGTTGCCGGCCCGGCCGTGGTGCGATCATCGACGGCAGGTGCGGGTCGCGTCGCGCCCGCACCCCCGCGTGGTCCGGCGACCCGCCGAGGCGAGGAGGCCCCCGATGACCGACGACGTCACCGCCCCACCCGCAGCCGCGAACCGCGACCGGCTCCTGCCGTTCCCCGACGACTGGGACCGGGCGCTGGCCATCGTCGCCCACCCCGACGACCTGGAGTACGGCGCCGCCGGTGCCATCGCCGCCTGGACCGCCGCCGGCAAGCACGTCGCGTACCTGCTGGCCACCCGCGGCGAGGCCGGCATCGACGGCATGGACCCCGACCGGGCCGCCGCCGTGCGCGAGGCCGAGCAGCGCGCCAGCGCCGCGGTCGTCGGCGTCGACACCGTGGAGTTCCTGGACCACCGCGACGGGCTGATCGAGTACGGGCTGCCGCTGCGCCGGGACCTCGCCGCGGCGATCCGGCGCCACCGCCCGCACCTGGTGGTGACGCTCAACCACCACGACACCTGGCCCGGCCCGCGGTGGAACACCCCCGACCACCGCAACACCGGCCGCGCCGCCCTGGACGCCATCGGCGACGCCGGCAACCGGCACCTGTTCGGTGACCTCGGCCTGCCGCCCTGGGCCGGCGTGCGCTACGCCGCGGTCGCCGGGTCGGCGCACGCCAGTCACGCCGTCGACGTCGGTGCGACGCTGGACGCGGCGGTCGCGTCGCTGGAGGCGCACCGGGCCTACCTGGAGGGCCTGGGCCCGGACAACTGGATGGCCGACGCCCGCGCCATGCTGACCGGCATGGCCGAGCAGACGGGGCAGCGCTTCGGCGGCCGCCCCGCCGTCGCGTTCGAACTCATCCTCTGCTGAGCGGCCGGGCCGGGGCCCGCTCGGGCTTGCCGGGCACGGCTGAACGGCCCGCCGGCCACCGACCGGCCCCGTCGCCGCCGGACTCCGGGTCGGGTGTACGCGGCCCTGCGGCGCCCGGCAGGCTGCTCCCATGACCCACACTTCCCCGCTCGGCGAGGGGGACACCCACCCGGTGCGGCGGGCCGCGCCGGCGGACGCGCCGACCGTTGCCGAGCTGCTCGACGCCTTCAACCGCGAGTTCCACACGCCCACACCCGGACCCGAGGTGCTGGCCAGCCGGCTGCGCGGCCTGCTGGCCGGCGACGATCTCGTGGCGCTGCTCACCGGGTCGCCCGCCGTGGGCCTCGCCGTCGTGTCGTTCCGCCGCGGCGTCTGGTACGACGGCCCGGTGGCCACCCTCGACGAGCTGTACGTGCATCCCGACCTGCGCGGACGCCGGCACGGCCACGCCCTGTTGACCGCGGCGTGCGAGCTGGCCCGGCAGCGGGGCGCCGAGACGCTGGAGATCAACGTCGACGGGGAGGACGTCGACGCCCGCCGGTTCTACGAGGCGCACGGCTTCCGCAACGTCGAACCGGGGGCGGACGAGCCCATGTACTACTACTACCGCGACCTGTAGCCCGGTTGCCGCGACCTGTGGTCCGGCCCGGCCGGGGCCGCGCCGGTGCGGCGCGGTGCCCGGGGCGGCCCCCGGCCGCCTCGGTGCCGGGCCGGGCACCGGCGCGCCCGGGAGCGCCCGCGCAGCGGTCAGCGCCGGGCGGCACGGCGGTCCAGCTCGGCCTGGGCCAGTCGCATCACGTAACCGCCGTAGCCGGACTTGCCCATCCTCAGGCCACGCCGGTAGCAGGTCTCCGGATCGATGAACCCCCGCTGCATGGCGATCTCCTCGATGCAGGCGATCCGCACCCCCTGGCGGCGCTCCAGCACCTGCACGTACTGGCCGGCGTCCAGCAGCGACTCGTAGGTGCCGGTGTCCAACCAGGCGAAGCCGCGCCCCAGGTCCACCACCCTGGCCTGGTCGCGGGACTGGTAGTACCGGATGACGTCGGTGATCTCGAGTTCGCCCCGGCGGGACGGCACCAGGTTCTTCGCCACGTCCACCACCCGGTTGTCGAAGAAGTAGAGCCCGGTGATCGCCCGGTTGGTGCGGGGCCGCTCGGGCTTCTCCTCGATCGAGACCAGCCGGCCCTCGTCGTCGATCTCGCCGACGCCGTACCGCTCGGGGTCGGAGACCGGGTATCCGAACAGGACGCAGCCGTCGAGGCCGCGCACGGCGCGGGCCAGGATGTCGGACAGGCCGGTCCCGTGGAAGATGTTGTCGCCGAGTATCAGGGCCACCGGGTCGTCCCCGATGTACCCGGCGCCGATGATGAACGCCTCGGGCAGGCCGTTCGGCTGCGGCTGCGCGGCGTACGACAGGCGCAGGCCGAAGTCCTCCCCGTCGCCGAGCAGCCGCCGGAACAGGGGCTGGTCGTCCGGTGTGGAGATCAGCAGGATGTCCCGGATCCCGGCGAGCATCAGCACGGAGAGGGGGTAGTAGATCATCGGCTTGTCGTACACGGGCAGCAGCTGCTTGGACACGGCGACCGTGGCCGGATGCAGTCGGGTGCCGGCGCCGCCGGCCAGGATGATGCCTTTCATGTCAGCCGTCACTTTCTGGGTCGCACCAGTCGGATGGTCGGGCTGACCGAACCCGGGGAAATGCGACCCGTTGCGGGCGGGCACCGGTCAGATTCGCTCACGTGCAGAGAAACGACGTGTTCTCACAGGGACGCGGCGACGGCCGACTACGCCACCGAGGTGCTCAGCTGCCGGGGACGACCAGTCCGCTCTCGTAGGCGAGAACCGCGGCCTGGGTACGGTCCCGCAGACCCATCTTCATCAGGATCCGGCTCACATGGGTCTTCACCGTCTGCTCGGCGATCACCAGGTGGGCCGCGATCTCGGCGTTGGACATGCCCTGGGCGACCAGGCAGAGCACCTTGATCTCCCGCTCCGTCAGGTCGCGCAGCCGGTCGCGGCGGGGCATCCGGGGGCCGCCCGAGCGCAGGTACTCCTGCATCAACCGCTTGGTCGCGGTCGGCGCCAGGACCATGCCGCCGGAGACCGCGGCGCGGATCGCGTCGACCAGCTGCCGCGCCGAGGAGTCCTTCAGCAGGAAGCCGGCGGCGGTCGCCCGGATGGCGTCGTGGACGTACTCGTCGAGGTCGAAGGTCGTCAGCATGATCACCTTCGTCGTGCTCGAGGACGCGGCGATCCGGCGGGTGGCCTCCAGCCCGTCGAGCACCGGCATCCTGATGTCCATCAGCACGACGTCGGGCCGCAGCCGTTCGGTGAGTTGAATGGCTTCCCGTCCGTCTTCGGCTTCCCCCAGAAAAATAATATGGTCTTTGGCTTGAAAGAGGGAGGTCTTCAGGTTCACCCGGGTGAGGCGGGAAT
>DATMJT010000098.1:0-9092 GCA_035553735.1 Pilimelia sp. | reverse complement strand
AGCTGTACCTGGGCGGGGACGGGCTGGCGTGGGGGTACCTGAACCGGACGCAGCTGACGGCACAGCGGTTCGTGGCCAACCCGTACGGCCCGCCGGGGGCGCGCATGTACCGCACCGGCGACCTGGTCCGGTGGCGCGCGGACGGGGTGCTGGAGATTCTCGGCCGCACCGACGACCAGGTGAAGGTGCGCGGGTTCCGCATCGAACCCGGTGAGATCGAGACGGCGTTGACCGCGCATCCGGCCGTGTCCCAGGCGGCCGTGGTGGCGCGCGACGGGCGGCTGGTCGCCTACACGGTGGGCGGCGCGGAGCCCGGCGAGCTGCGCCGGAGCCTGGCGGAGAGGCTGCCCGACTACATGGTTCCGGCGACGTTCGTGGCCCTGGACGCGCTGCCGCTGACCCCGAACGGCAAGGTCGACCGCCACGCGCTGCCCGCTCCGGCCGCCAGGCCGGCGGCGGGGACCTCGCCGGCGCGAGGCTCGGCGGCCCCGCGGACGCCGCACGAGGAGCTGCTGTGTGGACTCTTCGCCGACGTCCTCGGCGTGGACGCCCTCGGCGTCGAGGCCGACTTCTTCGACCACGGCGGCGACAGCATCCTGTCGATGCAGCTGGTCAGCCGCGCGCGCCAGGCCGGCGTGGCGATCACCGCCCGGCAGGTGTTCGCGCAGCGCACCGCCCGCGGGCTGGCCGCCGTCGCGGGCTCCGTCAACGCCCCCGCGGCGCGGGAGGTCGACCGGCACCTGGTGACCCTGACGGCGGAGCAGTCGGGCCGGCTGCGCCAGGCCGTGCCCGACCTCGTCGACGTGCTGCCCCTCTCGCCGCTGCAGCAGGGCCTGCTGTTCCACAGCCTGGCCACGGACGGCGCCGTGGACGTCTACACCCTGCAGCAGGTGGTCGACCTGGCGGGGCCGCTGGACCCGGCGCGGCTGCGGGCGGCGGCGCGTGGGCTGCTGCGCCGCCATCCGAACCTGCGGGCCACCTTCCACACCGAGGGCCTGCCCCAGCCGGTGCAGGTGATCCCGGCGGAGGCCGAGCTGCCCTGGGCCGAGGCGGACGTGTCGCACCTGGACGGCGAGCGGCGCGACGCCGAGGCGGACCGCGCGGTGGCGGCCGACCGGGACCGCCGCTTCGACCCGCGCCGGGCCCCGCTGCTGCGGTTCACCCTGCTGCGCCTGGGCCCCGACCGGCACCGGCTGGCGTTCACCTGTCACCACCTGCTGCTCGACGGCTGGTCGATGCAGCAGCTCGCCCAGGAGCTGTTCCACCTCTACCGCACCGGCGGGGACCCGGCCGGCCTGCCCGACGGCGCGCCCTACCGGGCGTACCTCGCCTGGCTCGTCGCCCAGGACGCCGACGCGGCCCGCGCGGCCTGGAGCGACGCGCTGGCCGACCTGGCGCACCCGACCCGGCTGGTGCCGCGTACGGTGCGCGGCGGCTCGGCCGAGCGCACCGAGGTCGTCCTCCGGCTGCCCGCCGAGTCGGCCGCCGCCCTGGCCGCCGCCGCGCGCGGCCGCGGCCTGACCCTCAACACGGTGGTGCAGGGCGGCTGGGCGATCGTGCTCGGTCAGCTCACCGGCCGCGACGACGTGGTGTTCGGGCAGACGGTGTCCGGCCGACCGGCGGAGCTGCCCGGCATCGAGGCGACCGTCGGCCTGCTGATCAACACCGTTCCGGTGCGGGTCCGGCTGCGGCCCGCGGAGCCGCTGGCCGCCGCGCTGGGCCGGCTGCAGGACGAGCAGTCCCGGCTGATCCCGCACCACCACCTCGGACTGGCCGACATCCAGCGGGCGGTCGGGCGCGGCGAGCTCTTCGACACCCTCGTCGTCTTCGAGAACTACCCGGTCGACCCGCGGGTGCGGGCCGAACCCGCGCCCGGCCTGGCGGTGACCGCGGCGGACGGCGTGGATGCCACCCACTACCCGCTGACGCTGGCGGTGCTGCCGGACCCGGCCGGACCGGGGCTCACCCTGCACCTGGAATACCATCCCGACTGCCTCGACCGGGCCGCCACCGGGCGGATCCTCGGCCGCCTCGTGCGGGTGCTGGAGACCTTCGCGCGGGAGCCCGACCTTCCGCTGTCGCGGATCGAGCCGCTCACCGCCGCCGAGCGCCGGCGGGTCCTGGTGGACTGGAACGACAACGCGCTGCCGGTGCCGCGCGCCACGGTGCCCGGCCTGTTCGCCGCGCAGGTCGCCCGGACCCCGGCCGCGACCGCGCTGGTGTGCGCGGGGGAGCGCCTGACCTTCGCGGAGCTGGACGCCCGCGCCAACCGGCTGGCCCACGAGCTGGTCGCCCGCGGCGTCGGCCCGGAGCGCGTCGTCGCGCTGCTGCTGCCCCGGTCCGCCGACGCGGTGGTCGCGTTGCTGGCGGTGCTCAAGGCCGGCGGGGCGTACCTGCCGATCGACCCGGGCTATCCGCCCGACCGGGTCGCGCACATGCTGCGCGACGCCGGCCCGGTCCTCGTCGTCACCGTCGCCGCGCTGGCGCCCCGGCTGGCCGGCGTCGCGGAGATCCCGCGGCTCGCGCTGGACCGGCACGACGTCTCCGGCCGCCCGGCGACGGACCCGGCGGTACGGCTGTCGCCGGCGCACCCGGCGTACGTCATCTACACCTCGGGATCGACCGGCGCGCCGAAGGGCGTGGTGGTCGCCCACCAGAGCCTGGTGAACCTGTTCCACAGCCACCGGGAGACCCTCTACCGGCCCGCCGTGGCCGCCGCCGGCGGCCGGGCGCTGCGCGTCGGGCACACCTGGTCGTTCGCGTTCGACGCCTCCTGGCAGCCGCAGCTGTGGCTGCTCGACGGGCACGCCCTGCACGTGGTGACCGAGACGACGCTGCGGGACCCGGCGCTGCTCGTCGCGCAGGTGCGCGCCGAGCGGCTGGACTTCATCGAGGTCAGCCCGTCGCTGGCGGTGGCGCTCGCCGGTGCCGGCCTCATCGACGGCGACGCCTGCCCGCTGCTGGCGTTCGGGGTGGGCGGCGAGGCGGTGCCCGCCGCGTTCTGGGACCAGCTGCGCGGGCTGCGCACCACGGAGTGCTACAACCTCTACGGGCCGACGGAGACCACCGTGGACGCCCTGGCCGCCCGCGTCCGCGACAGTGACCGGCCGCTCGTCGGCCGCCCCACCGCGAACACCCGGGCGTACGTGCTCGACGGCGCGCTGCGGCCGGTGCCCCCGGGCGTGGTGGGGGAGCTGTACCTGGGCGGTGCCGGCCTGGCCCGCGGCTACCTGGGCCAGCCGGCGCTGACCGCGGCGCGGTTCGTGGCCGACCCGTACGGCCCGGCCGGGGCGCGCATGTACCGCACCGGCGACCTGGTCCGCTGGACCGACGACGGCCGCATCGACTATCTGGGCCGGGGCGACGACCAGGTCAAGGTGCGCGGCTTCCGCATCGAGCTGGGCGAGGTGGCGGCCGAGCTGGCCCGGCACCCGGGCGTGGCCCAGGCCGTGGCGAGCCTGCAGGACGGCCGGATCGTCGCGCACCTGGTGCCGGCCCCGGGCGCCGCCGTGGAGGCGGCGGGGCTGCGCCGCCACCTGGCGGGCCGGCTGCCCGAGCACGCGCTGCCGGCGGCGTTCGTGGTCCTCGACGCGCTCCCGCTGACCCCGCACGGCAAGGTGGACCGGGCGGCGCTGCCCCGCGCCGAGGCCACCGCCGGCAGCCGGCCGCCGGGCAGCGTGCCGGAGGCGATCCTGTGCGACCTGTTCGCGCGGGTGCTCGGCGTGCCGGCGGTGGGCGCCGAGGACAACGTCTTCGACCTCGGCGGGCACTCGCTGCTGCTGGTCGCGCTGCGGGACCGCGTCGCCGCCGAGATCGGCCGGCAGGTGCCGGTCGCGGGCCTGTTCACCCACCCGACACCCGCGGCGCTGGCCGAGCACCTGGGTCGCGGCGGCGCCTGGGCGGACGGAGCGGGGGACGGCCCGGGGTCGCTGGCGGCGCTGCTCCCGCTGCGCTCCGGCGGCTCGCGGCCGCCGCTGTTCTGCGTGCCGCCGGGCACGGGCCTCGCCTGGCAGTACGTCGGCCTGCGCCGGCACCTCGACGCCGAGCGCCCGATCTACGGCCTGCAGGCCCGCAACCTGGGCGCGGCGGTCCCGTTCCCGTCCACCGTGGACGAGCTGGCCCGCGACTACCTGGCGCTGGTCCGCTCGGTCCAGCCCAGCGGCCCCTACCACCTGCTCGGCTGGTCGTTCGGTGGGGTGGTCGCGCACGCCATGGCCTGCCAGCTGCAGGCCGCCGGCGAGGGGGTGGGGCTGCTGGCGCTGCTGGACGCCTACCCGAGCGACGACGGCTCCGACGCCGAGGCCGACGAGGCCGCGGTGCGCCGGGCGCTGGCCGCCGTGGTGTCCGACGAGCCGGTCACGCGGATCCTGCTGGACAACTACCGGCGGGCCGGGCGGTTGCTGGCGGACGCGCGACCGCCCACGTTCCGCGGTGACGTGCTGCTGTTCGCCGCGGCCGCGGAAGCCGGCCCGCCGCCGGACTGGACGCCGCACGTCGCCGGCGACGTTCACGACCACCGGGTCGACTGCGACCACCACGCGATGCTGACGCCCGGGCCGCTGGCGCGCATCGGCGCGGTGGTCGACGACGCGCTCCGCTCGATCGAGAAGGGATCCCACCCATGACGAACCCGTTCGAGGACCCGGACGGCACGTACCTGGTGCTGGTCAACGACGAGGGCCAGCACTCGCTGTGGCCGGCGTTCGCGGAGGTGCCGGCCGGCTGGTCGGTGGCGCACGACCGCGACACCCGGGACGCCTGCCTGGCGTACGTGGAGCGCAGCTGGACCGACCTGCGACCGCGGAGCCTCGTCGAGGCCATGTCCGAGGGCCCGGCGTGATCCGCGAGCTGCTGCGGCTGCGCCCGGGCGCCGAGTTCACCCGCTCCGACGCGGGCGAGCTGACGCTGTCGGCGCCGCCGCACGCCGCCTCCCTGGGGCCGGCGGGCGACGCCGCGTACCAGGCGCTGAAGCTGCTCGCCGACGGGCCGTGCGACCCGGCGGAGCTGCCCGCCGCCGGGCCGCTGCTGGACCGGCTGCGCGGCGGCGGCTGGCTGGTAGTCGACGTGGCCACGGGGGACGGGCCGCTCTACACCCTGCATCCGGCCCGGCCGCCCGAGGTCGTGCCCCGCGGCGGCGACGCGGCGCAGCTGGTGCTGTCCCGGTTCGTCGTGCTGCACCGCGACGGCGACCACATGGTCGCGGAGTCCCCGGTCGCCGCGTACGACGTGCACATCCAGGAGCCGGCCCTGCTCGCGGCCTTCGCCGCGCTCGCCCGGCCGGTGCCGGCCGACGGCGCGACGCTGCCGCTGCCGGCGCCGGTCGCGGCACGGCTGCTGACCGACCTGCGCGCCGCGGGTCTGGCGGTGCCGGCCGGCGGCCCCGAGGAGACCGAGCTGCGGCTGCGCCAGTGGAGCCCGTTCGAGCTGTGGCTGCACGACCGCAGCCGGCTCGGGGCGCGCGCGGCCGCCACCGGCCGGTGGGGTCCCACCGGTTGGCTGGAGGCCGACTTCCCGCCGCTGCCGGCGCGGCCGCAACCCTTCGGCGGCCCGACGGTGCCGCTGTACCGGCCGGACCTGGCCGCGCTGCGCGCCACCGACCCGACCTTCACCGCGGTGCTGGAGGACCGGCGGTCGGTGCGCGAGCACGACGCCGACCACCCGCTGCACGTCGAGCAGCTCGGGGAGTTCCTCTACCGCTGCGCGCGGGTGCGCGGCGTGGCGGTGCTCGACGGCATCGAGCACCTGGACCGGCCGTTCCCGTCCGGTGGGGCCGTGCACGAGCTGGAGATCTACCCGGTCGTCAACCGGGTGACCGGGCTCGCCCCGGGCCTCTACCACTACGACGGCCACGAGCACCGCCTGGAGGCGGTCAGCGGTGACGGGCCGGCCGTGCGCCGCCTCCTCGAGCTCGCCGAGCTGGCCACCGGGGCGACCGCGCCGCAGGTGCTGCTGGTCGTCACCGCCCGCTTCGGCCGGCTCATGACCAAGTACGAGGGGATGGGCTACGCCGCGATCCTCAAGGACGTCGGGGTGCTCTACCAGACCATGTACGGCGTGGCGACGGCCATGGGCCTGGCCCCGTGCGGGATCGGCGGCGGCGACGCCGCCGTGTTCAACGCCGCGACCGGCCGCGACTACCTCACCGAGAGCGTCGTGGGCGAGTTCCTGCTGGGCAGTCGGCCCGCGGCGCCGGACGGCCGGGCCCGCCACGCCCCGGCCGGCGGCGCCCACGACCGGGACGGCGCCGGCCAGGACGGCGGCGCCCACGCCCACGACCCGGCGAGCTGAGCCCCGCCATGCACGATCACCAGCCCCGCACCGGAGGGAACGCCTTGTCCACGACAGCGCACGACGGCGCCGACGACGTCTACGACCTGCTCGGCATCGGCTTCGGGCCGTCGAACCTCGCGCTGGCGATCGCCGTGGAGGAGCACAACCGCGCCGCCCCGGCGACCGCCGCGCTGCGTCCGCTCTTCCTGGAGAAGCAGCACCGCTTCGGCTGGCACCGCGGCATGCTCATCGACGACGCGACCATGCAGGTCTCCTTCCTCAAGGACCTGGTCACGATGCGGAACCCGACCAGCGACTTCAGCTTCCTGTGTTACCTGCGCGAACGCGGCCGGCTGGTGGACTTCATCAACCACAAGACGATGTTCCCGCTGCGGATCGAGTTCCATGACTACTTCGAGTGGGCCGCCGCCCGGGTGGCTCACCTGGTGGCGTACGACTCCGAGGTGGTCTCCGTCGCACCGGTCGAGGTCGACGGTGCGGTCCGCTGGTTCGACGTGATCTGCCGCGAGGCGGGCGAGGCGGACCGCCTGGTCGTACGCCGGGCCCGCAACATCTGTCTGGCGACCGGGTTGGAGCCGCACCTGCCGCCCGGCGCGACACTGTCCGACCGGATCTGGCACAACGTCGACCTGGTACCCGGCGTCGAGCGGATCGCCGGCGCGCCGCTGCGGCGGGCGATCGTGGTGGGCGCCGGGCAGAGCGCCGCGGAGGCGGTCGACTACCTGCACCGCCGGTTCCCCACCGCCGAGGTGTGCGCCGTCTTCGCCCGCTACGGGTACACCCCGGCCGACGACAGCCCGTTCGCCAACGGCGTCTTCGACCCGCAGGCCGTCGACCTCTACTACCACGCCCCGCGGGAGGTGAAGCGGAGGCTGTTCGACTACCACCGCAACACCAACTACTCGGTCGTCGACGGCGACCTGATCGAGTCGCTCTACCGGAAGCAGTACCAGGAGCGGGTGCGGGGGGTGCAGCGGCTGCGCATCCTCAACGCCTCCCAGATCGCACAGGTGCGCAGCAGGCCGGACGCCGTCGAGGTCTCCGTGACCCACCTGCCCACCGGGGAGACGACCACGTACGCCGCCGACCTGCTGGTCTACGCGACCGGCTACCGCCCGGTCGACGCCGGCCGCCTGCTCGGCGACGCGTTCGGGTTGTGCGCGCGCGACGACGAGGGCGAGCTGCGGGTCGGCCGCGACTACCGGGTGGAGACCGCCGGGCACGTCGACGCGGGAATCTACCTGCAGGGCGGCACCGAACACGCGCACGGCATCACCTCGACGCTGCTGTCGAACACGGCGGTCCGGGTGGGGGAGATCCTCGACTCGATCCGCGCGCACCGGCGGGCACCGGCCGGCTACGCGCGGCACGCCGAGGCCGTCCGATGACCGCCGCACCGCGCCAGCGGCCACCGTTCGACCTGGTCACGGCCCAGGTGAGCCACACCGCGCCGGTGAGCCCGCGGATGCGGCGGATCACGCTCACCGGCACGCAGGTCAAGGGCTTCGGCGCCGCCGTGGGCGACGCGATCAAGCTGGTGCTGGCGGGGCCGGGGCAGTGGCGCCCGCCCACCGCCCTGTGGGGGCCGGAGGGCCTGTCCTACCTGGGCGGCACACCGGCGCTGCGGGCGTACTCGATCAGCCGCGTCGACGCCGACGCCGGGGAGCTGGACATCACCGCGCTGACCCACGGGCGCGGGCCCGGCTCCCGCTGGGCGGCCGCGGCGCGACCGGGTGACACCGTGCAGTTCGTCGGGCCCCGCCGCGACTACCTCGGGACCACCGGCGCCGACCTGCTGCTCGTGGCCGGCGACGAGACCGCCGTCTGGGTGGCGGCCGGCATCCTCGCCGAGCTGCCGGCGGGCCAGCGGGCGCACGTCGTGCTCGAGGTGGCCGACGAGCGGGATGCGCAGCCGCTGCCCGACCGCGACGGCGCGACGGTGACCTGGCTCTACCGCGGCGACCGGCCGGCCGGCGGTGGGCTGCTGGAGGCCGGCGTGCGGGCTGTCCCATGGCCCACCGGCCGCGTACAGGCGTGGGTCGCCGCCGAGGCCGGCGAGGTCCGCCGCATCCGGGCGTACCTGCGCGGCGAGCGCGGCCTGGACCGCGCCTCGCTCACCACCTTCGGCTACTGGCGCGAGGGCCTGACCAGCACCCAGCTCGACGAGGCCGCCGCGGCCGGTGAGGAGATCGACGAGCGATGACGGACCCCGACGCCGAGCGCTTCGCGCCCTTCCCGCTCACCGACCAGCAGCACGCGTACGTGGTGGGCCGCACCGGGACGGTCGAACTGGGCAACGTCTCGACGCACGCCTACTACGAGTACGAGGGCGACCTGGACCTCGACCGGTTCCGGCTCGCCTGGCAGCGGGCCGTCGACCGGCACGACATGCTGCGCGCGGTCATCGACGTCGACGCCGGCACGCAGCGGGTGCTCGAGTCGGTGCCCCCGTTCGCCCCCGAGGTCGTGGACCTGCGCGGCCTGCCCGCGGGCGAGGTGGCCCGCCGGCTGGCCGGCATCCGCGACGGCATGTCGCACGAGGTGCGCCCGGCCGGCGCGTACCCGCTGTTCGGCGTCGTGGTGAGCCGGCTCGACGACCGGCGGGCCCGCGTGCACGTCAGCTTCGACGGGCTCACCCTGGACTACCTGAGCTGGCAGCTCCTGGTCGCCGACCTCACCGCGTGGTACGACGACCCCGACCACGCGGCGGCGCCGCTGGGGTTGACCTTCCGCGACTACGTGCTCGCCGCCGACGCCGCCCGCGACACCGAACCGTACCGCCGGGCGCGGCGGTACTGGGC
>DATMJT010000097.1:0-6066 GCA_035553735.1 Pilimelia sp. | reverse complement strand
ACTACCGCTACCTGGTGCGCGCGTCCTCTGGCAGCGGCCGCTACGTCTTCGGCTACCAGCGGCCGGCTTGACGGAACGCGGAGCAAACCGAACGCGATACCGCCCGCCGCGCGGACATTCCGCGCGGCGGGCGGGCGTGCGCGCCGAGCGAGACGGTCGGCTCCCGTGCCACGACGCGTGGCCCTGCCGTCAGGGCTCCGCGTCAGGAAGGGCGAGCACGCAGAACGCGTGGCCCTCGGGGTCGGCCAGGCACGTCCAGGGGACGTCGCCCTGGCCCACGTCGAGGTCGGTGGCGCCGAGGGCGCGCAGCCGGGCCACCTCCGCGGCCTTGTCGTCGCCGGGGTACGGCAGCAGGTCGAGATGGACGCGGTCCGGCACGGTCTGCCCGCCCGGCCGGCGGAGGAACTCCAGATACGGGCCGGTACCCGCGGCGGCGCGCAACCCCGCATAGTCGTCGTTCGCCTCATGCAGGGCCCAGTCCGTCGCTTCACCCCAGAACCGAGCCATGGCCCGCGGATCCACACAGTCGACCACCACCGCGGCGACCGGCCCGGTGTCCCGGTAGATCTCCCGAGGCTCCAGCACGCAGAACTCGTTGCCCTCCGGGTCGGCCATGACCGTCCACGGCACGTCGCCCTGGCCCACGTCGGCGTGCGTTGCGCCCAGAGCGAGCAGGCGCGCGACCAACTCCGACTGGTGGGTCGCGGAGGCGGTGGCGAGATCGAGGTGCACCCGGTTCTTGGTTGTCGTCTTGGGCTCCGGGACGGGAACGACGTTGATGCCCACGGCGACGGGATCCGGCCACACGAACTCGCCGACCGGCCCGACGTAGGCGGTCACGCCGGATCTCCCGCGGAAGGCCGCCCCACCGAGCGCCTCCGCCCAGAACCGGCCGACCGCCGACGCGTCAACAGCCTTGACGTTGACCTGAACGGGTCGCAGTGCCACGCCGGCGATCCTACGCGCGGGCGGGCGCCCCGCCCTCACGGGAGCGCGGTCGCTCCGCGGTTCACCGGGAGACTCGGGCGGCCACCAGCTCCCGCGCGATCCGCTCGCCGATGACGAGGCACGCCGTGGCGGCGGGGGAGGGGGCGTTGAGCACGTGCAGCACCCGGCCGACCCGGCGCAGGAGGAAGTCGTCGACGAGCTGCCCGCCGCGGGTCACGGCCTGCGCGCGCACGCCGGAACCCGCCGGTCGGAGGTCGGCGGCGCGCACGTCGGGAAGCATCCGGCGCACCGCCCGGGCGAGGGACGATCCGGCCAGACAGCGGACGATCTCCCGGGCGCCCTGGCGGGCGTACCGGCGGCCCAGTCGCCACGAGCCGGGATAGCGGAGCAGCTCCGCCACGTCCCGCGCGCAGACCGCGCCCCACTCGTACCCTTCCCGGGACAGCGCCGGCACGGCGTTGGGCCCCACGTGCACGACTCCGTCCAGGCCCCGGGTGAGGTGGACTCCGAGGAACGGCAACTGCGGGTCGGGCACCGGGTACACCAGCCCGCGCACCAGCTCGGCCCGCTGCCCCACCAGTTCCCGGTACGCGCCGCGGAAGGGCAGGATCCGCACGCCGGGCTCGACTCCGGAGGCCCGGGCCAGCCGGTCGGCGTGCAGCCCCGCGCAGACGGCGACGCGGTGGGCGTCGAGCGAGCCGTGCGCGGTGTGCACGACGACCCGGTCACCGCCGGGCTCCAGCGCGGCCACCGCCGTGCCCAGGCGCAGCTCGGCCCCCTCCGCCAGCAGGTCGTCGGCCAGGCGGGCGGCGACCTGGCGGAAGTCCACCCGCCCGGTCGACTCCACCAGCAGGGCGCCGAGGGCGCGCACGGCGGGTTCCCGTTCGGCGATCTCACGCGGGCCGAGCCGCCGCACCGGTACGCCGTTGCACCGGCCGCGCTCGTAGAGCCGGTCCAGCGCGGTCAGCTCGCCCGGGCGGGTGGCCACGACGAGCTTGCCGGGCACGTCGAACGGGATGCCGCGGGCGACGCAGAAGCGGCGCAGCAGCGCGTTGCCCTGCACCGCCAGCCGCGCCTTCAACGACCCCGGCGGGTAGTAGAGGCCGGAGTGGATGACGCCGGAGTTGTGGCCGCTCTGGTGGCGCGCCACCGCGGCCTCCTTCTCCAGGACGACCACGGGCCGCCCGCGGTCCGCCCGCAGCAGCGCCCGCGCCGTCGCGAGACCGACCACGCCGCCGCCGATCACCACGTTGGGCCGCGGCCCCGGCTCCGCCGCTGGCCTCGTCGCCGGTCGCACCGCGCGCCCCCGTGCCCTCATCGGGCCAGGGTGTGCAGGCGACGGCGGTGCAGCACCAGGGGTCGCGGCGCGGCGCCGGCATCGGCCCAGGCGATGCGGCCCACCAGCACCTGGTGGTCGAACAGGTCGACCGCGGACTCCACGACGCACACCAGCGCCGCGGCGGAGCCGCTGAGCACGGGCACGCCCAGCTCCTGCCGGTACGCCACCCGGCGGAACCGCTCCTCCGGCGCGGCGGCGGCGAACCATTCGCACAGGTCGCGTTGCCGCCAGGCCAGGGCGTTCACGGCGAACACGCCGGCGGCGCGGATCTCGGTCAGTGTGCGGCTGCCGCTCGCCAGGGAGACGAGCAGGCTCGGCGGCCGGGTGGACAGCGACAGCACCGCGTTGACGGTGCAGCCCACCGGCCCGTCCGGACCGGTGGTCGTGACCACCGTGACGAACGTCGGGAACTGCGCCATCGCGGCGCGGAACCGCTCCGGGTCCAGCGTGGCCGCGTGCGTCGCGGCGGTGGACGCGGTCGGGACGGGGGTCATGAGGGGCTCCTTCCGGCCGGCACGGCGACCGGTCGGCCCGGTGGCCGATCCGGCCCGGCGAGGGCGGCGGCCACCGCGGACCGGTCGACCTTGCCGTTCTGGTTGAGGGGGAACGTCTCCAGGGCGGTCAGCCGATGGGGGACCATGTACGGCGGCAGCTGTGCGGCCAGCGCCTGCCTCAGCCGCCGCGGAGCGTCCGGGTCGCCGACGTACGCGGCGTGCAGGCCGGTGTCGCCGGCGGTGCCCGGCACGGCCACCACCACCGCGTCCTGCACCCCGGGCAGGACGCGCAGGGCCGCCTCCACCTCGCCCAGCTCCACCCGGTACCCCTGCACCTGCACCTGGTGGTCGAGGCGTCCGCAGTGGACGAGCTGGCCGTCGACCCGCTCGACCCGGTCACCCGTGCGGTACCACAGCTCCTCGGTGGGAGCGGCGCCGCCGTCGTACCGGGTGGCCCGGACGCCGTCGAACGCGACGAACCGGCCGGCGTCGTCGGCCGGGTCCAGGTAGCCGCCGAACCGTTGCGGGCCGCGGACGACCAGCTCGCCCCGCTGCGCCGGGCGCCCGTCCGCGTCCAGCACCGCGTGCTCCAGCGCCGGGTGCACCTCGCCGATCGGCACCGTGCCGTTCGACGTCACCGGCCACTGTGTCCGGTCGGCGGGCAGGCGGTAGCCGGTGCAGGTGACCGCGAGCTCGGTGGGGCCGTACAAGTTCTCCAGGACGCTGTGCGGCGCGGCCCGTAGCCAGGCGTCGGCCTGGGCGAGAGTGAGCCGCTCGCCGGCGAACAGGCTCCACCGCAGGGTCGGCATAACGCCGGGCGTCAGCCGGCGCAGCCGCTGCGCCAGCGAGACCACCGACGGCACGGAGAACCAGTGGGTCAGGTGCCGCTCGGCGACGAAGCGGGTGGGCGCGAGCAGCTCCGCCGCGGTGGGCACGACCAGTGTGCCGCCCGCGGTCCACGCGACGAACATGTCGAACACCGACGGGTCGAAGGTGAGGTCGAACATCTGGGACAGGCGGCTGCCCGGGCCGACCTCGTACCGGCCGGTGACGTGGTCCAGGTACGCCGCGACGTTGCGCTGCCGGATCGGGACGCCCTTGGGGGCGCCGGTGGAGCCGGACGTGAAGAGGAGGTAGGCGATCTCGTCGGGGCCGGCGCCCGGCGGTGGCAGCGCCGCGGCGTCCGCCCGGTGCCGGTCGCCGGGCGCCACGATCGGGGCGTCGGCGAGGCCGCCGGCCGCGGGGGCGTCGGCGACCAGGACGTCGACGCCGGCCCGCCGCGCCACGTCGCGGTTGCGCGCGGCGGGGAAGGCGGGGTTCAACGGGACCACGGCGGCGCCGAGGCGCTGCGCGGCCAGGTACCCCGCGTACGTGCCGGCGGCGCGGTCGGCGAGCAGCCCGATCCGCCGGGGCGGCCGGTCACCGGCGGCGCGGACCAGGGCGGCGGCGAGCCGCTCGGCCCGGTCCCGCAACTGCGCGTAGGTGAGCGTCTCGCCGCCCACCTCGAGGGCGCGGTGCGCGCCGAACCGCGCCGCCGCGGCGGCGAAACGCTGGTAGAGGTCAGGTGGTCGGTGCATCATGCTCCCTCCGGGACGGACGGGTGATCGGTCGGGCGCCGGTGCGCGGCGGCTCCGGGAGCCGGACTCCCCGCGGTGGCGGGCCGTAGGCGCAGCTCAGCGGCACCGGCGACTGGTCGCGCAGGCTCCGCCACCGGTAGCCGCGCCACCGGCCGCGCCGGTGCAGCGGCCGTACGTCCACGGTCCACGGGCGGCCAGCCAGACCGCTGCCCTCGGCCTTGACGCAGGCCTCCTGGGCGCTCCAGACCCAGGCGAACTCCAGGTCGCGGTGGCGCGGCGGCAGCGCCGTCAGGCTGGCGGCGTGGTCGCGCAGGCATCGGGCCAGGGTCCGGTGCCTGATGTCGGGTACGGGGTGCTGGACGTCCACGCCGACCCGCCGGCCCACCGCCACCGCCGCGGCTACCGTGCCCCGGTCGTGTGAGACGCTGACCCCCAGCCGGGGCCAGCCGGCCAGCTCCGGCCTGCCCGCCGGGGTGTGCACCACGGGGGCGTCGGCGGCGTCCGGCACGACCAGGTCGAGCAGGCCCCGCAGCAGGCCGCGGCCGAGCAGGATCTCGGCAGCCCGCCACCCGGGGCGGCCCCGGGCATCCGCGCGGTCCGCGGCGGTGGTGCGGGCGGCGACGGGGTGGCGCGCGGCACCGGCCGGGCTGGCCACCACCCAGACGCCCGGCGCCACGCGCAGCGGTCCGACGCCGACGGGCCGGGGCCCGTCGGCGTCCGCCTGCGGCCACCGCGGGCCGGGGCGGCTCACCGGGGCACCCCGGCCGGGTCTGCGCGGTCCGGGTCTGCGCGGTCCCGGTCGGCCGGGTCCGGGCCGGGCCGGTCCAGGTCGGCCAGCGCCCGGTCGAGGTCGTCGGCGACGAGGCCCAGCGCCACCTCGGTCGCCCCGCCGCCGGTACCGAGCACCGCGGCCTCGGCCCGCAGCTGGTGCAGCCCCGAGGCGGCGAAGCCGTCCGCGCCGTGCAGGTGGGCGCAGGCGGTCAGCACCCGCTCGGCGACGTCCGCGGCGGCGGCCTTCAGCAGCGCCGCTCCGGCGGCGTCCCAGGTCCGGGCGACACGCTCCTCCAGCGCGCGGCAGAGGGCGTCCAGCTGCCGGGTCCGCACGACGCAGTCCGCCAGGGTGGCCCGGACCGGGTCGAGGTCCCAGAGGGCCCCGTCCCCGTACGCCCGGGCGGCCATCCGGTCCCGGGTCGCGGTGATCGCCCGGCGGCACAGCGCGACCCCCCAGAGGGCGCCGGCGAGCCGCTCCGTGGCGAGGTGCCGGGCGAAGGCGGCCAGTCCCCGGCCCGGCGCGCCGACGAGGTGGTCGCGCGGCAGCCGTACCCCGGCCAGCTCCACGTGGCCCACCCCGCCGCCGGCGAACAGCGGCGTGTCCGCAGGCGTCGCTCGCACCCCGGGGGCGGTGGCCGGCACCAGCACCAGGCTGAAGCTGGTGAAGTGCCGACCCGGCCGGTGCCGGGCCAGGACCAGGTACGCGTCGGCGCCGACCGCGTTGGTGATCCACCGCTTCGCCCCGGTGAGCACCAGCTCGTCGCCGAGCCGCACGGTCGTGTCCAGCGCGGTGAGGTCCGACCCGCTGCCGGCGTCGGTCACCGCCAGCGCGGTGACCTGCCGGCCAGCCAGCGTCGCCGCCGCGGCCCCCGCGACCGGGCCGGATCCGCCCCCGCCCTCCGCCCCGGCGGCCAGCAGCGGCACCACCGTGGCGAGC
>DATMJT010000096.1:0-2226 GCA_035553735.1 Pilimelia sp. | reverse complement strand
TGGTGGGCGCCTGGTACGCGGTCCACCATCCCGGGCCGCGGGGGCTCGATCTCAACGACATCCGCCCGGCCAACGGGTTGTGGTCCGCGGCCGTGACCCTGCTGCTGCTGCGCGTGGCCCCGGCGCCGGGCGGCCAGGTCCTCGACCCAGCCGAACAGCGCCACCGGCACCGCCACGAGCGCGCCGACGACCGCCAGGCGCACGGCCGTGCCCGTGGCGTCGTGCGTCGCCCAGCCCTGCCGGGCGGCGAGCAGCCCCACGCCGATCACGATCGGCATGTGCCACAGGTAGATCGTCAGCGCCCGGGAGTTCAGCACGGTCACCACCCGGTCGACCCCCGGGCGGCGCAGCAGCCAGTCCACCGCCGCGGCGAGCCGGCCGGCGCCGCCCGGCGCCGGGGCCACGCGCAGCAGCAGCAGGGTCACGGCCGCGGACCACAACCCGTTGGCCGGGCGGATGTCGTTGAGATCGAGCCCCCGCGGCCCGGGATGGTGGACCGCGTACCAGGCGCCCACCACCAGCAGCACCGCCATGACGGGCAGCAGGACCCGCCACCGGATCCGGCGCAGCAGCCCGTCGTGGTGCGCGAAGCCGAGCAGCCAGGCCCCGAAGTACAGCCCGAAGTCGGCCACCACGGAGGGCATCGGCAGGCCGAGGGTGGCGGCCGCGAGGACCGCGTACGGCAGCAGGAGCATCGGCAGCGGGTGGCGCCGGAACAGCGGCAGCGCCAGCGGCGACAGCAGCGCAAACCACAGGATGTCCCGCAGGTACCAGATCACGCTGAGGACCAGCGCACCCCAGTCGTTGGCGGGCGGGTCGTGCAGCGGCAGAACCCACCAGAGCAGCCGCCAGTCCAGGGGCAGCCCGGTGGCGAGCATGGCCGGCACGAACACCGCGGCCAGCATCCAGAAGGCCGGCAGCAGCCGGCGCAGCCGGCGCCCCACGGCACGGGCGCCATGCCGGTCCAGCGAGGCGGCCATGAGCGAGCCCGCCAGCGCGAACATCACGGACATGGCCGGGAAAACCCAGGTCAGCGGCACCCACGCCGTGACGTGGTAAACGACGACCCGCAGGATCGCCGCGGCTCTGAGCACGTCGAGGTATCGGTTTCGCATCAGCTCACACGGGAACGCTGACCGAGCGCGGACCCGGTCGGGGGAAACGGTCTCGTCCACCTACCCGGCGGGTCGGCGACCCAACCGCCCCCGCGGCGATCACATTCGGTGTTGTGCGGACCGACCCAATGCTATCCGAGCGATCGCCGCGGCCACCCGGCGGCCGCGGGGCCCGGGTCAGAAGCCCAGCTTGCGCAGCTGCCGCGGGTCCCGCTGCCAGTCCTTGGCCACCCGCACGTGCAGATCCAGGTAGACCCGGCCGTCGAGCAGGGCCTCGATCTCCCGGCGGGCGCGGGTGCCGACCTCCTTGAGCCGGCTGCCCCGGGCGCCGATGACGATGGCCTTCTGGCTGGACCGCTCGACGTACACGTCGGCGTAGATCTTGGTCACCGGGCCGTCGGTGAGCATCTCCTCCACCACGACGGCGATCGAGTGGGGCAGCTCGTCGCGCACGCCCTCAAGCGCCGCCTCCCGGATCAGCTCGGCGATCAGAACCTGCTCCGGCTCGTCGGTCAGCATGTCGGTCGGGTACAGCTGCGGGGAGGGCGGCAGGTAGCCGGTGAGCACGTCGACCAGCGCGTCGACCTGGTAACCCGACACCGCGCTCACCGGGACGATCTCCGCGAAGTCGGCCAGCTCGCTGACCGCCACCAGCTGGCGGGTCAGCCGCTGCCGGTCGACCAGGTCCGTCTTGGTGACCACCGCGAGCACCGTCGCCTTGAGGCTGGCGAGCTCCCCGGTGATGAACCGGTCCCCCCGGCCGATGTCCTCGTCGGCCGGGATGCACAGGCCGATCACGTCCACCTCGCTCCAGACCTGGCGGACCAGGTCGTTGAGGCGCTGGCCGAGCAGCGTGCGGGGCCGGTGCAGGCCCGGGGTGTCCACCAGCACCAGCTGGCCGTCCGGCCGGTGCAGCACGCCCCGGATGACGTGCCGGGTCGTCTGCGGCTTGCTGGACGTGATGGCGATCTTCTGACCGACGATGGCGTTGGTGAGCGTGGACTTGCCCGCGTTGGGTCGGCCGACGAAGCAGGCGAACCCGGCCCGGTACGCCGGCGCACCGGCCGGCGCCCGGTCACCCACCCGCCCGGCCGGGTGCTGGCCGGGCGGG
>DATMJT010000095.1:0-6191 GCA_035553735.1 Pilimelia sp. | reverse complement strand
GGCACACCCGGGTCAGCAGATCTCCGCGAGCGGGTCAGGCGATCCCCGCCAGCGGTCAGCCGATCTCCGCGAGCACCAGGCCGCCCCGCGCCTTCGGGGTGAACCAGGTGCTCTTGCGGGGCAGCTTGCGCCGGGCGAGGTTGACCGCGACGAAGTCGTCCACGGTCACCGGCGCGATCAGCACGGCCAGCTCGGCGCGGCCCGCGTCCACCTCGCCCACCAGCCACGACGCGGGGTAGTCCCCGCCGACGTAGGAGATCCGCTTGTCGCCGGGGTCCAGGCCCAGGGCGTCGCGCAGCAGGATCCGCTCCACGAGGGCGTGGTCGAGGTTGTCGACCGCGTCGGCCCCGGGATCGGCCGGCAGGGCGACCGCGTAGCCGCGGCCCCCGAGGTACAGGTGGACCACCCCACCGGCGGCCGGCACCTGCGGCGGGCCGGTCAGCGCGGTCACCTCCGCACCGGCGCGGTGCAGCCGGTCCAGCAGCTCCTGGGCGGTACTGGTCAGCTCGGCGACCAGGCGGTTGTAGGGCTGGATGGCCACCGACGCCGGGGTGGTGACGACCGCGAGGAAGCGCGGCAGCCCGCCGGTCTGCGCGGCCAGGCTGCGGTGGTTGCCGTCGGCCACCACCAGCTCGCCGCCGCCGGCCAGCGCCAGCAGGTCCCGCTGGAGCTCCCCGTCGCCCAGCGGCCAGATGGCGTGGGTGCGCCCGGCCTGGTCGGTGTCCGTGGCGGCGGGCGGCCCGGCCCCGTCGCAGGCGGCGGCCAGCGCGGCGTGCAGCCGGTCGCCGCAGCCGGTCTGCAGCAGCAGCACCGGCGAGAGCAGGTGCCCGGTGGCCCGGGCCAGCGCCACCCGCTCGCGCACCTTCTCCAGGAACACGTCCTCGTTGCGGATCACCAGGCCGGGCTCGTCGGCCGCGGTGGAGATCTGGTCGGTGTCCACCAGGCAGAACAGCCCGTAGGCGGGCCCGTCGCCACCGGGCCCGGTGATCCGGTACAGGACCGCCACGCCGTCAGCCGGGGTGTAGCCGCCGTCGGCCTTGGCCTGGGCGAGCCGGCCGGCGGCGGCCTCCAGGCACTCGCCGAACGGCCGACCGACGGAGGCCGGGGCCAGGTGCGGCATCTCCACGGCCAGCGCGCTGGCCGGGTTGCCCGCGATGATCGCGGTGATCTCCGCGTCGTCGGCGAACTCGTCGTAGTTCTGGGCGCCGGTGCCGCCCGTGGTGATCCAGGCCCGGGCGACCGGGTGCACGACCGTCATGGCGCTGACGCTACCGGTGCCCGATCGGCCGACCGCCCGGCGGCACCCGGGGTGCCCGTCAGTCGAACGTGGGGTCCTCGGTGCGGGTGCGCTTCAGCTCGTAGAAGCCGGGCGTGCCGGCCACCAGCAGCACGCCGTCCCACAGGCGGCCCGCCGCCTCGCCCCGGGGCGCCGGGGTCACCACGGGGCCGAAGAACGCCACGGGGGCGCCGTCGGGGCCGGGTGCGTGGATCACCGGCGTGCCGACGTCCAGTCCCACCGGGTCCATCCCGGCGTGGTGGCTGGCGCGCAGGGCCTGGTCCAGGCCGGGGTCGTCACCGGCGGCGGCCAGGGCGGGGTCCAGCCCGGCCTCGGCCAGCGCCGCCTCGTACAGCGCCGGGCCCAGCTCCTGACCGGCCACGTGGATCCGGGTGCCCAAGGCGGTGTAGAGGTCCCGGAGCACCCGGTTGCCGTACTTCTGCTCGGCCGCGATCGCGATCCGCACCGGCGCCCAGCCCCGGGCCAACGCCTCCCGGTACCTCTCGGGCACGTCGTCGCGGGCCTCGTTGAGCACCGACAGGCTCATCACGTGGAACCGCACCTCCACCGCGCGGACCCGCTCCACCTCCAGCAGCCACCGCGACGTCAGCCACGCCCACGGGCACTGCGGGTCGAACCACATGTCGACCCGGTTCCGTTCGGTCACCACAGGTACCCTCCGCGTCCGGCGGCCGCCCGGCCGCCTCGACCTCCCGGTCTACCCCGTCGAACCGGGATACCGCACCGCATCCGCGCCGCGGTGAGCTGGGTCACGTCATATCGCCGTGGATCGGCATGGAAAACTCGACACAGGCCCCGCGGCGACCGCCGCGGAGCGCCGGCGCGCACCAGTGCGGCCGGCGAGCGGATCGGATGGAGAGTCACCGTGGCGGGAGTGCGCAACCTGACCCAGGTCGAGGCGGCCGAGCGGGTCCGCCTGCTGACGGTCACCGGATACGACATCAGCCTGGACCTGACCGACGGCGCCGGCGCCCCGGGCGAGGGCACGTTCCGCTCGACGACCCGGGTGCAGTTCCGCTGCACCGAGCCGGGCGCCGCCACGTTCATCGAGGTGGCGGCCGAGCGGATCCGCTCGGCCACGCTCAACGGCGCACCCGTGGACACCTCGGGCTGGTCGGCCGAGCGCGGCCTGGAGCTGCCCGGGCTGGCCGGGGAGAACGTGCTGGTGGTGGACGCCGACTTCCGCTACACGGCCAGCGGCCAGGGCCTGCACCGCAGCGTCGACCCGGTGGACCGGGAGGTCTACCTCTACAGCCAGTTCGAGACCACCGACGCGCAGCGGGTGTTCGCCTGCTTCGACCAGCCGGATCTCAAGAGCCGGTTCACCTGGCACGCCACGGTGCCGGCGCACTGGACCGTGATCTCCAACATGCCGGAGTCGGGGCGCGAGCCGGCCGGCGCCGCGACGACCGTCCACTTCGCCGAGTCGGCGGTGATGAGCACGTACATCACGGCGCTGTGCGCGGGGCCGTACCACGCCGTGCGCGACCACCACGACGGCATCGACCTGGCGGTCTACTGCCGGCGCAGCATGGCCCCGCACCTGGACGCCGACGACCTGCTCCTGATCACCAAGCAGGGCTTCGACTTCTTCCACCGGCAGTTCGGGGTGCGCTACCCGCTGCCCAAGTACGACCAGGTCTGGGTGCCGGAGTTCAACGCCGGCGCCATGGAGAACTTCGGCTGCGTGGTGCACGCCGAGGAGCACTACCTGTTCCGCTCCCAGGTCACCGACTACGAGTACGAGCAGCGGGCCAACACGATCCTGCACGAGCTGGCGCACATGTGGTTCGGCGACCTGGTCACCATGCGCTGGTGGAACGACCTGTGGCTCAACGAGTCGTTCGCGGAGTGGGCCAGTCACTGGTGCAACAGCGAGGCCACCCGGTTCTCCGACGCCTGGACGACGTTCCTGTCGCTGCGCAAGAGCTGGGGCTACCGCCAGGACCAGCTGTCCTCCACCCACCCGGTGTACTGCGAGATGCCCGACGTCGCGGCGGTGGAGGTCAACTTCGACGGGATCACGTACGCCAAGGGCGCCAGCGTGATCAAGCAGCTGGTGGCGTACGTCGGTCTGGAGCCTTTCCTGGCCGGACTGCGGTCCTACTTCCGCCGCTACGCATGGGGCAACGCCACGTTCGACGACCTGCTGTCGGAGCTGGAGGCGTCCTCGGGCCGGGAGCTGCGCAAGTTCGCCGCCCAGTGGCTGGAGACCGCGCAGGTGAACACCCTGCGCCCCGAGGTGGCGGTCGGCCCCGACGGCGCGTACGCCTCGGTGGCCGTCCGGCAGGAGGCCCCGGCCGGCTACCCGACGCTGCGCACCCACCGGATCGGGGTCGGACTGTACGACGTCGACGGCGACCGGCTGGTCCGCCGGCAGCGCCTCGAGGTGGACGTGGCCGGCGAGCGCACGGAGCTGACCGGGCTGGCCGGGGTGCCGGCCGCGGACCTCCTGCTGCTCAACGACGACGACCTGACCTACGCGAAGCTGCGCCTGGACGAGCACTCGATGACCACCGCGGTGCGCCACCTGGCGGGCCTGGAGTCGCCGCTGGCCCGCGCGCTGATCTGGGCCGCGGCCTGGGACATGGCCCGCGACGCGGAGCTGCCCGCCCGCGACTACCTGGCGCTGGTGCTCCGGGCGCTGCCCGCGGAGCGGGACATCAACCTGGTCACCGCCGCGCTGCGCCAGGCGAGCAGCGCGCTGGTGTTCTACGCCGACCCGGCGTGGGCGCCCACGGGCTGGGCGGAGCTGGCCCGCACGGCCCGCCGGGCCGTGGCCGAGGCGGAGCCGGGCAGCGGGTTCCAGCTGGCCTGGGTGCGGGCGTACGCGTCGGCGGCCCGGTCCGAGGCGGACCTCGCGGTGCTGCGCGACTGGCGGGCCGGCGTGGACGTGCCCGACGGGCTGCGGGTCGACACCGAGCTGCGCTGGACACTGCTGCACGCACTGGTCGCCGCGGGCGCCGCCGGGCCGGACGAGATCGCCGCCGAGCTGGCGTCGGACGCGACGGCCAGCGGCGAGCGGGAGGCCGAGCTCGCCCGGGCGCTGGTGCCGGACCCGGCGGTCAAGGCCGCCGTCTGGGACCGGCTCACGGCGGACCAGGCGCCGCCGAACTGGCAGCACCGGGCGATGCTGCAGGGCCTGCAGCACCCCACGCAGCTGGCGCTCACCGAGCCGTACGCCGCCCGGTTCTTCGAGGTGGTGGCCGACGTGTGGCAGCGGCGCGACAGCGAGCTGGGCCAGGAGTTCGTCGCCATGGCGTACCCGGCCTACCACGTCAGCGAGGAGACGGTGGCCGCGACGGACGCCTGGCTGGCCCGCGACGGGCACCCGGCGCCGCTGCGGCGCCTGGTGGCGGAGGGCCGCGACGGCGTGCTGCGGGCGCTGCGGGCACGCGCCCGGGACGCGTCGGCCTGATCCGGCGGCGGACCCGCGCGGGCCGGCAAGCGGGCCGCGGGTTCGGGCAGCGCCCGGGTCCGCGGCCGGGCCCGGCCGGCACGCCGCGGGTGGCGCACGGCGGGGCCGACGTCGCTCGACGGTCGGGCGCGCGCCCGGCGTGATTGGCGCGGTCGGCGGCGCGGCGTGCGGTCAGACCCGGCCGGCGCGGCGCCCCGGGGGATCAGGCGCACCCGGCGCAGCGCCCCGGGGGATCAGGCGCACCCGGCGCGGCGCGCGGTCAGACGCGGTCGGCGGCCCGGCCCGCGTGGCTGGCGAGCTGGTCGAGGCCGATGACGATGCCGCCGGCCAGGTCGCCGCCGGTGAACGCGGCGGTCATGGACAGCGCCGCCAGCTTGGCCGCCCGGTCCGGGATCCGCTTGCGCGCCTCGGCGCCGGTCACGATCTCCAGCAGCCGCTGGTTGGGAGAGACGGCCAGCAGCACCGAGCGCGCCGGGTCGGCGAGCTGGCCGTGCAGCTTCTCCGCGTGGCCGCGAACCGGCTCGTCCAGCTCGCCCACGTAGACGCTGAAGGTCAGCCCGGTGGAGCCGTCGGCCACCCGCAGCGCCTGGTCCAGGCGGAGCAGCTGCCGGGTCGAGAACGGCCCGTGTACGGCCCGGGGCGCCGGGCCGGTCGCCGCCGCCGGCGGCGAGACCTCACCAGCGGTCACTTGCGCCTCCCGTCGCGCCCTGGGGAACCGCCGCCTGCCGCTCGCCCGCGCCCAGCGCGGCCGGCGCGCGGCCGGCGGGCAGCGCCTCGGCGGACCGCGACGCCCGCTCGCCCAGCCGCTCCGGGGCGGCCAGGAACCAGACCGGGGTGAACTCGAACGGCCGACCCGGCCGGTAGCGCGAGCCGCCGCGCCGCTCGCCGCCGGCGTACGCCAGTCCGCCGACGACGACCAGGATGGCGAGCGGAATCACCACGAAGAGGAGCACCGTCTCCGAAACTTGCAACTCAACGCCCCCAAGGCGTCGCGGGCCAACGATTCATGCACACGGTAGCGGAGGGCGGGTCCCGCCGGGGCGGCGGGTGGCGATCACGGCGGCGCCCGGCCGCTACGGTGGCGGGATGAGCCTGCTGGACCGCGCGCTCGCGCTCGACGCCGCCGACCCCCTGGCCCACTTCCGCAACCGGTTCCTCATCGCCGACACCGACGAGGTCTACCTCGACGGCAACTCGCTCGGCCGGCTGCCGCTGGCGGCCCGCGACCGGCTGCGCGAGGTGGTCGAACGGGAGTGGGGCGTGGACCTGGTCCGCGGCTGGGACCGGTGGATCACCCTCGCCCGCCGGGCGGGCGACGTCCTGGCCACGGGTGTGCTGGGGGCGCGTCCGGGTGAGGTGGTGGTCGCCGACTCGACCAGCGTGAACCTCTACAAGCTGGCCGTCGCCGCCTGCGCGGCCCGCCCCGACCGCCGGGTCATCGTGACCGACGACGACAACTTCCCCACCGACCTGTAC
>DATMJT010000094.1:0-17341 GCA_035553735.1 Pilimelia sp. | reverse complement strand
TGCTCGGATCGGGCGTGGCCAAGGTGGACGGTGCGCGAGGCATCACCCGGTTTCTCACCCCGCGGCGCACCGCCGCGGGGTGAGAAACCGGGTGATGCCTCGCGCACCGTCCACCTTGGCCACGCCCGATCCGAGCATCCCGGAAGCGACACGAGCCCACGCCCGACACGGCATCGCCAGATCCGACGAGAGCATTCCGAGGTACGGCCCATGACTGATTCCCCTCTGCCCACCAACCTGCTCACCTGGCTCCTGGCCCTGGTGCCCATCGTGCTGCTCGTGGTCCTGCTCGCCGTGCTGCGGTGGCAGGCGCCGCAGGCCGGACCGGTCGGCATGTTCGCGGCGGCAGCCCTGGCCCTGACGGTCTTCCGGGCCCCGTGGGAAACGGTCGCGGCGGCCAGCGGGAGGGGAGTCTGGGACGCCGTGTTCATTCTGCTGGTGGTGTGGCCGGCGCTACTGCTGTACCGCGTGGGACTGGCCGCAGGCGCGTTCGACGCCCTGCGCCGCGGCCTGTCGCGGTTCAGCCGCAACCACGTCTTCCTGGTGCTCGGCTTCGGTTGGGTGTTCGCCTCGTTCATGCAGGGTATCGCCGGCTTCGGCGCGCCGATCGCGATCGTCGCGCCGTTGCTGGTGGCGGTCGGCGTACGGCCGGTGTACGCCGTCGTGATCGCCCTGATCGGCCACGCGTGGGCCAACATGTTCGGCACCCTCGCCGTCGGCTGGATCGCCACGCTGCAGGTGGTGGAGCTGGAGCACGAGCTGCGCACCGCGGTGCAGACGGCGCTGCTGCTGTGGCCGCCGAACCTGCTGGCCGGCGTCGCCATCGCCTGGCTGGCCGGGCGCTGGGCCGGACTGCGGCTCGCCTGGCCGATGGTGCTGATCGTGTCGCTGCTGCACGGCGGGGTACAGCTGGCGGTGATGTTCTGGGAGCCGCTGCTGTCGACCTTCCTGGCCTCGGCGGTCGCGCTGCTCGCCCTGTATCCGCTGTCCCGGTGGTCGCGCTACGCCGAGCCGGCCGCGGCCATCACCCGGCGCCCGGCGATGCGCGAGGACGCCTCCGACGCGCCGGACGAGCAGGCGCCCGAACCCACCATGGGGCTGGCGATGGCCTCGCTTCCCTACGCGGTGCTCACCGTTGTGGCGGTGCTGACCCTCGCCATCGCACCCGTCGAGCGGGTGCTGGGCAGCCTGGAGTTCGGGGTCCCGTTCCCGGAGGTCACGACCGGCTACGGCGTCACCACCCAGGGGGAGGCGGCCTACTCGCCGATCGCCCCGCTCACCCACCCGGGGACCCCGCTGCTGATCGCCGTGCTGCTCACCTGGCTGGTCTACCGGCAGCGCGGATACTTCGCGGCCAAGCGCCGCCGGGCGGGCCGCCAGCCCGTCTGGTCCGGGCTCGCCGACAACGCGGCGCCCGCCTCGGTGGCCATCGTGTCCTTCCTGGTGCTGGCCGCGGTGATGGAGCACTCGGGGCAGACGGAGGTGCTCGCCGCGGGCGTCGGGGACGTGTCACCGCCGATGGTCTACGCGTTCGCGGCCACCTTCATCGGCCTGCTGGGGGCCTTCATGACCTCCAGCAACACCGCCTCCAACGTCCTGTTCAGCCAGCTGCAGCAGCAGGTGGCCGGCGGTGCGGGCCTGGCGGACAGCGGGGTGATCGCCGCCCAGAGCACCGGCGGCGCCATCGGCAACGCGATCGCCCCGGCCAACATCGTGCTCGGCACCGGCACCGTCGGCGCGGTGGGCCAGGAGGGGCAGGTGCTGCGCCGGACCCTGCCGTGGACGCTGGCCGTCGCGGTGCTGGTCGGCCTGCTGACCCTGTTGTTCGTCTGACCGGGGGCCGACGTTGTTCGTCTGACCGGGGGTCGGCACGGTGCGGCGCGACCGCGCAGCCGGAGGCCGGGTGAGAGGAGAGGTGATGAGCAAGCTGACGTGGTCCCTGGTGGCGCTCGTGCTGTTCCTGGTGGCGTTGCCCGTGTTGAGCCTGGGCACCACGAGGGGCGCGCCGGTGGCGTGGTGGGCCGGGCTGGCGCTGGTCGCCGCGGCCGGCGTCATCCCACCCGCCCTGCGCTACCTGGGCGGCGACGGCGTCGCGGCGGAGTCCGCCGCCCCGGAATCCGGGGCCGCGGACTCCGAGGAGACGAAGTAGACCTGGGCCTGCGGCCCCGACGACGCGGGGCCGGGAGCGCCCGACATCCGACAGACCCGAGGGGGAGGACCCGTGACCAGGTACCGCGAGAACCATCGACCCGAGGAGCAGCCGTGACCGCGCCGCACGGCCCGCGTACCGGGCGCCCGCCCGCCCTGGCCAACCGCGGCATGGTGGCCACCCCGCACGCCCTGGCCAGCGGCGCCGGCGTGGCCGTTCTGCGCCGCGGCGGCAGTGCCGTGGACGCCGCGATCGCCGCCAACGCGATGCTGTGCGTGGCCTACCCGCACATGGCCGGTCTCGGGGGCGACGGCTTCTGGATGGTGGCCGAGCCCGGTGGCGCCGTGACCGGCATCAACGCCTCCGGGCCCGCCGCCGGTGCCGCCACCCGGGACTACTACCGCGACCGGGGCCACACCGACGCGGTGCCGGTCCGCGGGGCGCTGTCGGCGTTGACCGTACCGGGGGCGGTGGACGGGTGGCGGCTGGCGCACGAGCGGTACGGGCGGCGGCCGTGGGCGGAGCTGTTCGACGACGCGGTGCACTACGCGCGTACCGGCGTCCCGGTGGCCCGGTCCCTGGCCGACTGGCTGGTCGACGACCTGGAGCTGCTGTCCGCGCACGAGGGCGCCCGGCGGACGTTCGTGCCGGACGGTCGGGCGGCCCGCGAGGGTGAGCTGCTGGTGCAGGCCGACCTGGCCCGCTCCCTGGAGGACATCGCCCGGGCCGGCGCCCGGGCGGCCCTCTACGAGGGGCCGCTGGCCCGCCGGATCTGTGACGCGCTGCGGCCCGACGGCTGCCCGTTGGGCCCGGACGACTTCGCGGCCTACCGGGCGCACTGGGAGGAGCCGATCAGCACCGGGTACCGCGGCCACACCGTCTACGAGCTGCCCCCCAACACGCAGGGGTTCGCGGCGCTGCAGATCCTCAACCTCGTGGCGGGCTGGGACGTGGCCGCGTGGGGCGACGGCACACCCGACTACTTCCACCACCTGGCCGAGGCGGTGAAGCTGGCGTTCGCCGACCGCGACGAGTGGCTGACGGACCAGCGGTGGATCGACATCCCGGTCAAGGAACTCATCTCCCCGGAGTACGCCGCGGCCCGTCGGCGCCTGGTCGACCCGCGGCGGGCGATGGTGATGGACGAGGTGGCGCCGGGAATCCGCTTCGGCCCCGACCGGCGCCGACGCCCGCCCGAGGGTGACACCTGCGCGTTCAGTGCGGTGGACGCCGACGGCCTGGTCGTCTCGGCCATCCAGTCGATCTACCACGACTTCGGCAGCGCGGTGGTGGCCGGGGACACCGGCATCCTGCCGCAGAACCGCGGCTCCTTCTTCGCGCTGGACGACGCGCATCCGAACCGGATGGAGCCGGGCAAGCGGACGTTCCACACCCTGATCCCGGCGGTGGCGACCCGGGCCGGGCGGCCGTGGCTGGCGTTCGGCGCGATGGGCGGCGAGGGGCAGCCGCAGACGCACGCCGCGCTGATCACGCGGCTGGTGGACTTCGGGTACGACGTGCAGCAGGCCGTCGAGGCGCCGCGCTGGCTGATGGGGCGCACCTGGGGCGACGCCGACCGGGACCTGTCGCTGGAGGGTCGGATCGGCGACGAGGTGGTCCGGGAGCTGCAACGCCGCGGCCAACCGGTGCGGATGCTCCCGGACTGGGACGACAACATGGGCCACGCCCAGGCGATCCGCATCCACCCCGAGCGGGGCCTGCTGGAGGGCGGCGCGGACCCGCGGGGCGACGGCGCCGCGATCGGCTACTGAGCCTGCTGCTCCGGTCGTCGGCGTGACGGTCGAGAGTGGCCGGTGAGCGGCACGGGCCCGGCGGAGCTGGTCCGGCAGCTGCTGCGCGGGCCCGACCTGGTGGCGGCCGCGGTCGTGGCCCAGCTGGTGTGGGGTGCCTGAGCCAGTAGCCGCCACCGGGTAGTAAGACGTCGCCGAGCTGGTCGGCGCCGCCGCGCGGATCGCGCCGCGACGCGCCCGCTCGACCGGTGAGCACCTGGCCGGGCGGCTCGCCTGGCGGCCCCGCCCCGGCCAGCCGGCCCACGAACTCTCCGGCGGTACGCGGCAGAAGCTCAACCTGGTGCTCGGGGAGCTGCACGCTCCGGACCTGATGCTGCTCGACGAGCCGTACCAGGGCTTCGACCTGGGCTCCTATCTGGACTTCTGGCGGCGGGTGTTCGCCTGGCGCGACGCCGGCCGGGCCGTCGTGGTGGTGACCCACCTGCTGCACGACCTACAACACGTCGACCACGTCCTCGACCTCGGCGGATGCGCCTTCCGCGGTGACGTACCAGGGGGAAAGCCGTGACCGCGCTCGTGGTGGCCGCGCTGTGCGCGCGAGAGGTGAGTCGCCGACACACCGCCGTGGCGCTCGTGGTCGCCCTGCCGCTGTGGTTCTACCTGGTGCGGCGGGAGCTGCCCGGCCAGTGTGTGCGCGTCCAGATGCTCGCCGACCCGGGGGACCTGGTCGCGACGCTGCTGCCGTTCTGGTCGGTTCGGGAGGCCGCCGGGTACGCGGTCGACGACGCCGGCCCGGACCACCTCTGGCGCGCCCTGGCCCACGCCGCCCTCACCTGGCTGCTGTGCCTGGGCGGCACGCTGGCGCTGTTCGGCCGCCGCCTGCGCGTGGTGCGCTGCCCGGAGCCGTGACCACCCGAGCGGTGCCCGGTCGCCGCCTGCGCGTGGTGCGCTGCCCGGAGCCGTGACCAGCCGGTTCGGCGCACCGCGGGGGAGCGGTCAGCCGGTCAGGGCCGGCGCCGTGGCCGGGCCGACCGGACCGGGGCGGGCGGCCGCCGGCTCGGGCCGGGCCGGAGCGGCGGCCCGGCGGGACCGCTTGACCGCGAACATGGTCTCGTCGGCCCGGGTGATGAGGACGTCGCCGGAGGGGCAGTGTCCGGCTGAGGCGAAGCCCACGCTGGCCGACACCGTCAGGTCCGCGGCACCGTACCGGATCGGCCGCTCGATGACGTCGACGAGGCGGCCGGCGAGCCGGTCCGCGTCGGCGGCGGCCAGCCGGTAGCACAGCACGGCGAACTCGTCGCCGCCCAGGCGCGCCACGGTGTCGCCGGCCCGGACCGCCTCCCGCAGCCGCCGCGCCACCTCGACCAGCACGGCGTCCCCGGCCGCGTGGCCGTACCGGTCGTTGACCGCCTTGAAGCCGTCCAGGTCCAGGTAGAGCAGCATGGTGTCGGCGACGGGGCGGAAGTCGCGGGTCAGCCGGTCGACCAGCGTCCGCCGGTTGGCCAGCCCGGTCAGCGAGTCGTGCGCCGCGAGGTCGGCCAGTAGCCGCTGTACCCGGGCCTGCTCGCGGACGGCCCCGGTGAAGCGGACCAGGATGAGGCTCACGATCACCGTGCTGCTCGCCGCCAGCAGCACCTGCTCGGCGACCGGGATGGCGCCGCGGGTGATCGCCATCAGGGGTGCGGTCAACATCGCCAGGCCGAGGAACAGGACCCGGGCCGGGTGCAGGGTCGGCGCCGGGTCGGGGCGCGGGGTGAGCAGCTCGCTGGAGTCCCGGTGCGACAGGGCGGCCACCACCAGGGCGTACGCGAGCACCAGCAGGCCGTCCAGCCGCTCCACGTCGGCGTCCGACAGATACCCGGGCAGCCGGGTGATGGCCAGGTCGCACAGCAGGTTGAGCACCATCCCGCCGACCAGCAGCCGGGTCGCCGGGCCCCGGGCGCCCGGGGAGAGCACCAGGTAGAGCACCGAGGCCAGCAGGATCAGGTCGCCGAGGTTGAACAGCGCGTCCACCACCACCTCGGTGGCGTCGGGCGACCCGGCCAGGCCGGGCAGGACGACGAAGCGGGCCAGGCACAGCGCCGCGGCGACGGCCAGCGTCAGGCCGTCCAGCGCGCCGGCGCCGCTGCGGCCGGGCGCCCGCCGGCGCACCATCACCACCAGCCCGGCGCCGACCAGTGGGTACGCCGCCAGCCAGAACACCTCCGGCAGGCCCACCGGAGGCGATGCCTCGATCAGCTTCTGGGCCTCCATGGTGACGTCGCCGGCCAGCCACGCGGTCAACCCGGCGGCCACGAGGGCGAACGGCAGCCGGCCCTGGCCGCTGCTGCGGCGGACGGCCAGCCAGGCCGCCACCACCACCGCGACGTACCCGGCCAGGAACGCGCTCTTACCGACCCCGGTGGCCGGCAGGGCGGCGGGGAGAACGACGGCGGCGCCCACGACCGCCACGCTGAGTGACCTGCGCACGCCTCTCTATCGGCCCGGTGCCCCGCAGCCCTGAGGACCTGGGGCCGCCGGTGCCGCGGGCGGGGCGACGGCGCCGGCCCGCCGGGCTCGGTGGCGGCGGGGGTCTCAGCCGCGGCGGGCGGCCAGGAGGAAGGCGATGCCGTCGAGCACCCGTTCGAGCCCGAAGTCGAACTCCGGCCACTGCTCGTCGTCGCCGCCGTCGTCGAAGACCCCGGCGTCGAGCACCGCGGTCAGCGCCGGAAACCGCTGCGTGTCGACGAGCTGCCGGAGCACCCGCCCGTATGCGGGCACCGGCCGACCTGCTCCGGCCGCCCGGGCGGCCGCGCGGGCCAGGTCGGCGCGCAGGATCGCCTGGTCCCGGACGAGACTGCCGACGAGCATGACGCTGAAGACCTTTTCGTGCTCGGTCAGCGCGGTGCCGGCCAGGCAGCGCAGCCCGCTCTCGAACCAGGCGACGGCGTGCGGGCCCAGCGGCGGGCCGCTGATCGGCACGTCGGTGATCCACGGGTGCGCGGTCAGCACCGCGCGCTGGGCCCGGGCCCAGGCGTGCAGGCCGGCGCGCCAGTCACCGGCGGGCAACGGCGGCGGCGGGCCGTACGCCTGGTCGACCATCAGCTCGACCAACTCCTCCTTGCCGCTCACGTACCGGTACAGCGACATGCCGACGGTGCCCAGCGAGGCGGCGACCCGGTTCATCGACACCGCGGCGAGCCCGTCGGCCTGCGCGGTGTGGATGGCGGCGGCGACGATCCGCGCGACGCTCAGCCCCCGCTGCGGCCCCTTCGCCGGGCGGGCCCGGCGGCCCCAGGCGGCGGCCACGGAGGGGGGCAGGTCCTCGTCTTCGCTCATCCCGTGCTCCGGTCCCTCGGTTCCGTGCGTCCGAACGGCTTGACATCCGGCGGCACTGCTTACACGATAAGCAAGCCTGCTTGTCATGTAAGCAGTAAGCCGGGGTGTGCCGCGCCCATCATGCCCGCAGAGGGGGAGGCGATGACCGACGTGCCCGCGATCGAGGTCGCCGGCCTGCTGAAGTCGTACGGCCGCCTCCCGGTACTGGCCGGCGTCGACCTGCGGGTGCCGGCCGGCACGGTGCTCGCCCTGCTCGGGCCGAACGGGGCCGGCAAGACCACCACCGTGCGGATCCTGGCCACGCTCACCCGGCCGGACGCCGGGACCGTGCGGGTCGCCGGGTATGACGTGCTCCGGCAGCGCGCCGCGGTCCGCCGGGCCGTCGGGCTCGCGGGCCAGCAGGTCTGCCTCGACGCCGCGCTGACCGGCGCGGAGAACCTGGACCTGATCGCGCGGCTGTCCGGCTGGCGGGGACCGGAGCGCCGGCGAGCGGTCGCGGCGCTGCTGGAGCGGTTCGACCTCACGGCGGCGGCGCACCGGCGGCTGGGCACCTACTCGGGCGGGCTGCGCCGCCGTGCCGACCTGGCCGCGACCCTCCTGCGCGACCCGGCGGTGATCCTCCTCGACGAGCCCACCGCCGGGCTGGACCCGGGCAGCCGGCGGGAGCTCTGGGCCGTCGTGGCCGACCTCGCGCGCGCGGGCCGCACGGTGCTGTTCACCACCCAGTACCTGGAGGAGGCGGACCAACTGGCCGACCGGATCACGGTGATCGACGGCGGCCGGGTGGTGGCGGACGCGCCACCGGCCAGCCTGAAGCGGCGGTTCGCCGACCGCCGGCTGGACCTCACCCTGGCCGGACGGGCCGCGCTGGACGGCGTCGTCGGCCGCCTCGCCGGCCCGGCCGGCACCGTGGACGGGCCCGTCGCCGTGGACCGGGACGCGCTGGTGGTCAGCGTCCCGGTGGGTCCCACGGCCGGGGAGGTGCGCGACCTGCTCGACGCGCTGGACCCGGACCGCACGGCGGTGCGCGACTTCGCGGTGCGCACCGCGACGCTCGACGACGTCTTCCTCGCCCTGACCGGGCGCCGGGCCGAGGCAGCCCCCGCCGCGGCGACGCCGGAGCGATCCCGTGGCTGAGCACCGGCCGGCGGCGGGCTCCGCCGCGCCGCCCGCCGACCACGGGGCAGCGGGCGGGCGGCCGCCGGGGAGGTCGCGGCGCGGCGGGGCGCACGACGCCGGGGCGATGGTGTGGCGCAGCGTCCGGCTCAGCGCCCGCCACGGCGAGGCGCTGCTGATGGCGCTCGTGCTGCCGGTACTGCTGCTGGTGGTGTTCGTCTACCTGTTCGGCGGGGCGATCCGCACCGGCACCGCGGCGTACGTCGACTTCGTGGTGCCGGGGGTGCTGGTGATGTGCGCGGGCTTCGTCTCCGGGGCGACCGCGGTGGGCGTCACGCAGGACCTGGCCACGGGCATGATGGACCGACTGCGCTCCATGGACGTCGGCGGGGCCGCGGTGCTGTCCGGGCACGTGGCCGCCAGCGCCGTGCGCACCGCGGTCATGGCCGCGGTCCTGGTCGCCGTCGCCGTGCTCGTCGGCTTCCGCCCGGTCGCGGACCCCGTCGCCTGGGTGGCGGCGGCGGGGGTGCTGGGCGCCTACGCCCTGGCCCTCTCCTGGCTGGCGGCGGCGTTCGGGCTGCTCGCCCGCACCCCGGAGGGGGCCGGCGGGTTCCAGTTCGTGGTCATGTTCGTGCCGTACCTGAGCAGCGGCTTCGTCCCGATCGACACGATGCCGCGGTGGCTGCGGCCGGTCGCGGCGCACCAGCCCGTGACCCCCGTGATCGAGGCGGTGCGCGACCTGCTCGTCCACGGCCGGTTCGGTGCGGCCCTCGCGGCGGCCCTGGGCTGGAGCGCGGTGATCGCCCTGGCCTCGGTCGGGCTGGCCACCGTGCTGTTCCGGCGCCGCACCGCCGGATGATCAGCGGCGGTCCGCGGTCCGCGGGCCGGTGCGTCGGGTCAGCGGTTGAGCCACCAGATGGCCGCGTTGAGCGCCGTCGCGTAGCTGACCCACACCCAGTACGGCACCAGCAGCAGCGCGGCCGGGCGGAACGCCCGCCAGAACGCCGCAACGGTGGCGCCGATCGCCACCCACAGCGCCACGATGTCGACCAGCGCCCAGCCGTAGGCTCCGGCGCCGAAGAACAACGGCGTCCACAGCGCGTTGAGCAGCAGCTGGATCCCGTACGGCAGCAGCGCCGGGCCAACGCCCGCGCGGCGCCACACCAGCCAGCCCGCGACCGCGATCGTGGCGTACAGCACGCTCCAGACGGGTCCGAACAGCCAGGACGGCGGCGCCCAGAACGGGCGCTCCAGCGACCGGTACTCCGCAGCCGAGTCGCCGACCGCCAGCGAGCCCACCACGGCGACCGCGACCACGGCGGCGGCGAAGACGGCCAGGCCGGACCAGCGCGCGGCGACGGACTGCGGCGGGGAAACAGAGGTCATGTCCTACGGGTTCCCTCGGGAACCGGTTTCACGCGCCGATCGGTCCTCGGCCCCGGGGTGCGGCGGGCGCGGGCCCGCCTGCGGCGGGGCACCCGGGCCGCGTGCGGCGGGGCACCCGGGCCGCGGCGTCCGGCGGTTTCCCCTAACGGGGCACCCGGCGCTGCCGATGGGACCACGACCGGCGGAGTCGCTCCGCATCCTGCCGTGCCCGGAGGGTCCATGCAGTCCCGTGGTCGAGCCCGCGCGCCCCGACGGGGGATCGCCGTGCCCGTCCGGCACGGGACCCGCCGGTGGCCCGCGTGGCCCCCGCGATCCTCCGACACCGGCTCCAGCCTGCTCGAGGTCGTGATCTCCATGGGCGTGGTGGGGATCATCATGGCGGGCATCACGGTCTTCTTCGTGTCCAGCCGCTTCCTGATCAACTACCAGGGCCAGCTGACCGGCGCCACCCAGCTCGCCGCGGACGGCATGGAGCGGGTGCGCGCGCTGCCCGTGTCCGCCATCGTCGCCGGCCGGGACCAGCGCACGGTGCAGCAGGAGTGGCTGCGTGGCGCCGTGCCGGGCGTGGCGCCGCTGCTGAGCCAGATGGAGCAGGTGTGGGACGCCGCGGCCCCCAACGACTCCGGGTCGGCCGCCGCCCTGCCGACCACCGGCCAGTCCGAGACGGTCAACGGGGTGCCCTTCGCCCGCTACTGGTATGTGGGCAGGTGCTGGCTCACCCCGACGTCGACCGGGTGCGACGTGGCGAACAAGACCGCCACGGGCGCCCGGGAGTTCTACCGCGTGGTGGTCGGGGTGACCTGGCCCCACGCCTACTGCGCCCCGACCGACTGCGGCTTCGTCACCTCGACGCTGGTCACCGCCAACCGGCGGGACCCGCTGTTCGTGGTGCCGTCCGAGGCCAACTACGCGGCCGTGTGGGCCCACCGCTCGTCGCCCGGGGTCAACACGACGCCGGCGCTGCGCGTCAGCAGCAACCAGGGCCGGATCACCGGCCTCGTGCACTCCAACTCCGACCTGGAGATCGGGGGCTCCGGCATCAGCGTCGGCCCGACCATCGAGTACGTGACCGCCCAGCGCATCCTGGCCGGCGGCCTGCCCGCGCCCGAGCAGGTCGCGGTGGGCAGCACCCGGATCCGCCAGGTCGCCGACCACCGGCCCGGCGGACCCGCCGCGGTGGCCGCAGGCGCCGGCTACTACGCGGTGCCGTCCAGCGCGTGCACCGCCGGCACCTGGACCTACAACGGCACCGGACCGGCCGCCACCGCCACGGTGGTGTACGTGCCGTGCGCCGCCACGCTTGATGCCAACATCAAGGCGCTGGTGGTGGCCGAGGGCCTGATCCGGGCGCGGGTCAACGGCCTGGTGTACGGCGACGCCGCCAACCCGGGCGCCGGCGGCCTGATCACCAACTCCAACGCGTCGCCCGCGATCCGGCTGGAGGCCTCGCCGATTGAGGTCTACGGCAACGTGCAGGCGATCAACGGCCGGGTGGAGGTGATGAGCAGCATGACGCTGCACTGCGGGGTCACCGGCGACACCGTCGGCCTGCTCAGCAACCGCATCACCGTCACCGTCGCGGACGGCTGCGTGCGCTGACCGCTCGGCCCCGGCCGCGACGCCCGCCGCGGCTGGCTCGCGGGTGCCCGCGTGCGGCTCGGGACCGGTTGCCGCGGGCGGGGATAGGCGCGCCCCCACCGGGTATCGGGTGTCCATGACGGACACCGGCGTCGTCGCGGAGCCCCGGAGGGGGAGGTCGTTCCTCGGCCAGCCGCCGACCTTGGCCAACCTGTTCGGCGTGGAGCTGTGGGAGCGCTTCTCCTTCTACGGCATGCAGGGCATCCTGCTGATCTACCTGTACTACTCCGCCGCCGAGGGCGGCCTGGGCATCGACCGCGGCACCGCGACGAGCATCGTCGGCGCGTACGGCGGGCTGGTCTACCTGTCCACCGTGCTGGGCGCGTGGCTGGCCGACCGCCTCTTCGGCGCCGAACGCGTGCTGTTCCACAGCGCCGTCCTCGTGATGGCCGGACACGTCGGCCTCGCCGTGCTGCCCGGCCTGCTCGGCGTGGGCGTCGGCCTGGTCCTGGTCGCGTTGGGCAGCGGCGGGGTCAAGGCGACCGCGACCTCCCTGGTCGGCTCCCTCTACGCCGAGGGCGACGAGCGCCGCGACGCCGGATTCTCCATCTTCTACCTCGGCATCAACGTCGGTGCCCTGGTCGGTCCGCTGGCCACCGGGCTGCTGCAGAAGAACCTCGGCTTCCACTACGGGTTCGGGCTCGCCGCGGTCGGCATGGCGATCGGGCTGACCCAGTACGCCCTCGGCCGGCGCCGACTGCCCGCCGCGGCCCGCGAGGTGCCCAACCCGCTGCCGCCGGCCCGGCGCCCGGTGGTCGCCGCGGTCGTTGCCCTGCTGCTCGGGCTGGTGGCCGCACTGGCCCTCGCCGGGCTCCTGCCGGCGCAGCGGCTCTCCACGATCGTGGTGGTGCTCAGCGTGGTGGCGGCCGTGGGGTACTTCGTCGTCATCCTGGCCAGTCGGGCGATCACCGTGACCGAGCGGCGGCGGGTGCTGGCCTTCATCCCGATGTTCCTCGCCAGCGCGGTCTTCTGGTCGCTGTACCAGCAGCAGTTCACGGTGGTGACGATCTACTCGGACACCCGGCTGGACCGGACCGTCCTCGGCTGGGAGATGCCCGTGCCCTGGGTGCAGTCCATCAACCCGGTCTTCATCATCGTGCTGGCGGGCGTGTTCGCCGCCCTGTGGACCCGGCTCGGCCCGCGGCAGCCCTCGGCGCCGGTCAAGTTCGCCGCCGGCACGGTCCTGATGGGCGTGGCGTTCCTGCTGTTCCTGCCGCTGGCCGGGGGCGGCCCCAACAGCGCGCCGCTGCTGGCGCTGGTCGGCATCCTGCTGGTGTTCACCGTCGCGGAGCTGCTGCTGTCGCCGGTCGGCCTGTCGCTGTCCACCAAGCTGGCGCCGACGGCGTACCGCACCCAGATGGTGGCGCTGTTCTTCCTGTCGGTGGCCCTGGGCACAGCCATGTCCGGCACCCTGGCCCGGTACTACCGCGAGGAGCACGAGGCCGCGTACTTCGGCGCGCTCGGCGCCGCCGCGATCGGGTTCGGCCTCCTGCTGGCCGCGGTCGCCCCGCTGCTGCGCCGGCTCATGGGTGGAGTCCGCTGACCGCGGCGCCGGCGGCCCGCCGCGGTGCGGCGCGAGCCTGGCCCCGCGTGCTCAGCCCGCCGCCAGCAGGGCCGGCACCAGGCGGGCGGTGACCAGCTCGCGGGCCGGGCGCCAGTCGGGCGGCAGCCGGTCGGTGGGCGGCGGTCCCGGGTCGAAGCGGGGATCGCCGGTGGTGACCACCACCGCACCGGCGGCGGGTACCAGCATGACGTGCTGCCCGGCCCATCCGCCGGCGAACGGCCCGTGTGCGTCGCGCCAGAATCCGTGGCCGTAGGGCGCCTGCTCCGGCCAGCCGCCAGCGGTGTACGGCTCGTACATCTCCGCGGCGAAGCCGCTGTCCAGCAGCGGGACGCCCCGCCACCGTCCGCCGGACAACCACAGCTGGCCGAGGGCGGCCAGCGCGGCGGTGTCCAGGCGCAGGTGCGCGAAGCCGTAGGCCAGCCCGTCCGGGTCCCGCGGCCAGTACCACCGGCGGATGCCCAGCGGGGCGAACAGGACCCGCGCGGCGTACGCCGGCAGCGGTTCACCGACCAGCCGCGTGAGCACCGCGGCGAGCAGGTGGGCGGCACCGTCGTCGTACCCCGAAGGCGGTGCCGGGCGCGGCCGTCCGCGGCGCCGCCACCACGCGGTCGAGCCAGCCGCGCGGCAGCGCCATGACCTGATCGATCTCGTACGGGCCGTCCGTCTCGGCGCCGCGGGTCATGGTGAGCAGGTGGCGCACCGTCTGCCCCTCGGCGGGGGTGCCGCGCAGCGGCAGCGCGTGCTCCACCGGCAGGTCCAGGCCGGGGAGCCGACCCTGGCGCAGGGCGATCCCGCACAGCGTGGCCAGCACCGACTTGGTGACGGAGAAGATGTCGGCCAGCGCCGGGCCGTGGAAGTGCGCGTCGTACCGCACCACGCCGCGTACCACCACGCGCAGGTGGCTGGTGTGCGCGTACCGGGGGTCGCCGCGCAGCTCGGCCGCGACGGCCGCGCAGGTGCCCGCGAGGTCCACCCGGGCAGCATGCCGGCCGGGCCGGAATCCGGCGACCGGATTTCGCGCCGGGCACCCGCGAACCGGCCGGTGCCCGCCGCCGTGCGGCGCGGAGCGCGTGCGTGGGTGGATCCCGCCCCGAGCCTCGCCCGTGCAGCGGGCCGGCGCCGGCGGTCCCGGCGCGCCGACTCGCGATGCGTGCGGCGCCGGCCACCGCGGTGGCCGGCGCCGCACCCGCCGGGTCGGAGGACCCGGTGTCCCGGGCAGAGGTCAGCCGACGGCCGCGCCGCAGCCCGGACAGAACCGGGTGCCGGGGGCCGCCTGCGCGCCGCAGCCCGGGCAGAAGCGCGGGCCCGTGGGCGCGACCTCGGCGTGGGCGGGCGGCGCCGGTGCGGGCGCCGGGACCGCACCGGGCGAGGGCGTGGGCATCGTGACGGCCCCGGGCGGGGCCCCGGGCACGGTGAACGCCGGGCTCGGCTCGAATCCGGCACCGGGCGCCGGCGATCCCACCCCGGTGGAGTCCTCCGGCGGGGTGTCCAGGGTCGGCGCGGTGGGCTGGTAGCCGTAGGGGTTGACCGGCATGGCCGGTGCCTGGTGGAACACCTCGGTGGGCTGTCCGCTGAACGGCCCGGCCGGCTGGCTCGGCTGCCCGGGTGCGTAGCCGGCGGGGTGGGCCGGCGCGAAGCCGCCCGGCCCGCCGGGTCCGTAGCCGCCGGGGTGGCCCGGGACGGGCCCGCCCGGCACGCCGGCACCGGACCGGTTGCGCCGCCCGCGCAGCACCAGGACCAGCACCACCGCCAGCACCGCGCCGGCCAGCAGCACGCCACCGGCGACGACCAGCAGCACCAGGGCGCCGATGCCGGCGGCATCGGCGGCGTCGCCGTACTGCTCGCGCGCCTTGGCCGCCTTGGTCTTGTACTCCTGGGCCTGCTCGTGGGTCGGCGCCAGCGACAGCACCTTGTCGAAGGACGCGATCGCCGCGGTGTACCGGCCGGCGAAGTAGTCGTCCAGCCCCTTGCGGAAGGTCTGGTCGTTGGGGCCCAGCTCCGGCGTGACCCCGTTGCGGGTGAGCAGCTCGGACAGGTTGCCGGCCGGGGCCAGGAAGTTGAACGCCTGCTCCTCGCCGTTGACCTTGAAGCTGTTCACGCCGACCACCCGGCCCTGGAGGTCGACGGTGGGGCCGCCGCTCATCCCGCCGGACAGCGCCGCACTGGTCTCGTAGACCGGCACGCCGCCGGAGCTCTTCTTGGCGCTGATCTGGCCGTCCTTGTTGGTCGGCTCGAAGCTGGCGTCGGTGACCTGGTCCGTCGAGCCGGGGTAGCCGATCGACAGCACCCGGGTGCCGATCTCCACGTCCGTCCCGGTTGCCAGCTCCACCGCCGGCAGGTCGCTGGTCTCGACCTTGAGCAGCGCCACGTCGCCCTCGGAGAGCTTGCGGAAGTCGACCACCCGGGCGGGCAGCACCTCACCGGTGGTCCTGCCGCCCGCGGCCACGCCGCGCTGCAGGTAGACCTCCCGGTCGGCCGGCGAGTCCCTGGTCTGTCCCTCGATGCGCCAGTTGGCCTCGCCGAAGGCCAGCAGCCGGGCCGGGTCGTCGGTGTTGTAGTAGCCGCGCCGGATCGACTCGCCGACCGCGGCCAGCAGGAAGCTGCGCCCGACGCCCTCCATGCCCGGGTCCACGCAGTGCCCGGCGGTGGCGACGTAGCCGTTCGGGGAGATGCCGAAGCCGGTGCAGCGGGTCTTCAGCTGGTACGCCCCGCCGCCGTTGAAGGGCTTGCCGTTCTCGTCGAAGACGTACGCCTGCCAGTGCTGCTCCAGGTACACCACCGCGGGCCGGGCCAGGGCCGCCGCGCGCTCTTCGGGGGTGGGCGCGGGCCGACCGGTCTCTTCGGCGAGGGCCGGGCCCGCGCCCGCGAGGGCGAAGGCCGCCGCCACGACGGCCGCGATGGCCGCCCGAGGTCCTGGCTTCATGAGTGAGGTTCCTCCATACGACGGGGCGCCGCGAGCCAACGCGGCGTATCCCGCCTCATCGGCCGCAACCCCAGGGGGCGGAGCGAATCCGCGCAGCCGGTTTCCCGGCCGGCGCCGTGACCGGCGGCCGTCGGTCCCGGGGCGGCGGTCAGCCCCGGAGGTAGCGGGCGAACAACGCCTCACCGTCGGTCAGCAGGTGGGCCAGCCGCATCCCCCGCGGCGCCGCGGCGGCCGCCGGCCCCGCCGACAGGCGGTCCGGCCCCGGGCCGACCAGCAGCGGCGACAGCGTGAGGCACAGTTCGTCGACCAGGCCGGCGCCCACCAGGCCGCCGAACAGCGTCGGCCCGCCCTCGCAGAGCAGCCGCGGAAGGCCGTGCTCCGACAGCCGGCGCAGCGCCAGCCCGAGGTCGACCGCGTCGTCACCGCACACGAGCACGTCCGCTGCGCCCGCCAGGGCCCGGCGCCGCCCGGCCGGCGCCGCCGCGTGCGTCACGACGACCGGCCGCACCGGTGCCTCGGCGAACATCGGGTGCGCCGGGTCCAGGTCCAGCCGCCCCGACACCACGACCAGCACCGGGTGCGGCGCCAGGCCGGCGCGGGTACGGCGACGCCGGTGCGCGGGGTCGAGCACCAGCGCGCCGTAGCCTTCCGCGCGCAGCGTGCCCGCGCCCACCATCAGCCCGTCGCACAGCGCCCGCAGCAGGTGCAGGAGGCGTTGGTCGTTCGGGCTGGACAGCCCGCCGCAGCGGCCGTCCACCGTGGTGACCGCGCCGTCCAGGCCGGCGACGAAGTTGGCCCGCAGCCAGGCGCGGCCCGCGTCCCGGGCCGCCGGCACCGGGTACGCCGCCGCGAGCGCGTCGTCGTCCAGCGGTCGCGCGCAGCCGTCGACGGCGCTCGCCGCCGGCCACAGCCGCACGATGTCCGTCGCGGCGGTCATGCCAGGTTGTGCCGCGCGGTGGCGGGCGGTCGCAGGCCCAGCAGCGCCTCGGTCATCCGTACCGCCCGCACCGCCGCCCGCACGTCGTGCACCCGCACGATGCGGGCGCCCCGCACGATGCAGAACGCCAACGTGGCGAGCGTGCCCTCCAGCCGGTCGTGCTGCGCCAGATCCAGGGTCTCGCCGATGAAGTCCTTGTTGGACACCGCCGCCAGCGTCGGGTAGCCCAGGCCGGCGACCTCGTCCAGGCGGCGGGTCAGCTCCAGCGAGTGGTACGTGTTCTTGTTCAGGTCGTGGCCCGGGTCGATGACGATCTGCTCGGGCCGGACCCCGCGGGCGGTCGCCAGGCGCACCCGCTCGGCCAGGAACGCCCGCACCTCGCCCGCGACATCGGCGTAGGCCGGCGCCGGGTACGGCGTGCGCGGCGGCGCCAGGCTGTGCGTGATCACCAGCGTGGCGCCGGTGTCGGCCACCACGTCGGCCATCGCGGGGTCGCGCAGGCCCGAGGTGTCGTTGATGACGCCGGCGCCCGCCGCTGCGTCGAGGCGGGCGCCGGCGT
>DATMJT010000093.1:0-3841 GCA_035553735.1 Pilimelia sp. | reverse complement strand
GACACGGCCACGTGCGGCGCCACCGTCTGCCGCGGGACACCGCCGTGCTCGGTGAACGCCGTCCGCAGCGGCTCGTGCCGGCCGACGACGTGGCGCCACGCGGCCTCCAGCGCGGCGACGTCCAGGGGCCCGCCCAGCCGGAGGGCGGTGGACACCAGGTACGTGGAGTCGCCGTGGCCGAGCCGGTCGAGGAACCACAGCCGCTGCTGCGCCGGCGACAGCGGCAGGTCGCCGCGCTCGCCGGGCTGGATGGTCGGGGCGGTGGCCGCCGCGATCCCGCGCTTGGCCAGCAGGGCGGCGAGCAGCTGCTCCGGCGCGCTGGTCACGCGCCGTCCTCCTGTGCCAGCAGCCGGGCGACGTCCTCGGCCGACATGGCGTCGATCTCCTCCCGCAGCTCGGCGACCGCGCGCACCTGGCCGGGCACCGGCTCCAGCTCGACCAGGGCGGCCGCCATGCCCGCCACGGTGGGCGCCTCGAACAGCACCCGGGTGGGCGCCTCCATCCGGAAGTAGGTGCGCAGCCGGGCCAGCACCCGCGCGGCGAGCAGCGAGTGACCGCCGAGGGCGAAGAAGTCGCTCTCGACGCCGATGGGCCGCACGCCGAGGACGTCCTCCCAGACCCCGACGATCGCCCGCTCCACCGGGGTGCGCGGCGCCAGGTACGGGACGCCGTCGGTCGCTCCCCACGTCGGGGGCGGCAGCGCCGCCCGGTCGAGCTTGCCGTTCGGGGTTCGCGGGAGGGCGTCGAGGAGCACCAGGGTGGCCGGCACCAGGTAGGCGGGCAGCCGGGCGGCGAGGTCGGGGCGCAGCCGGCTCCACAGCCCCGCGGCGTCGAGGCCGGGCGGGCCGCCGGTGACGTACGCGACCAGCCGCGCGTCGCCGTCGTCGCCGTCGCGCCACGCGGTGACCACGGCGTCGCCGACCTGGTCGTGCGCGCGCAGCGCAACCTCGATCTCGCCCAGCTCCACCCGGAAGCCGCGGATCTTGACCTGGTGGTCGGCCCGGCCGAGGAACTCCAGCCGCCCGTCCGGCAGGTAGCGGGCGAGGTCGCCGGTGGCGTAGCACCGGGCGCCGGGCTCGGTGCCGAACGGGTCCGGCAGGAACCGCTGCGCGGTGAGCGCCGGGCGGCCGCGGTACCCGCGGGCGAGTCCGGCGCCGCCGATGTGGACCTCGCCCACGACGCCGACCGGCACCGGCTGCCCGCGTCCGTCGAGCAGGTAGACGCGGGTGTTGTCCAGCGGCGGGCCGATGGCGACGGGCCCGTCGCCGGGGGGCACCGGCCCGGCCGCGGACCACACCGTCGTCTCGGTCGGCCCGTACACGTTCCACAGGGCGCCGCCGTCCGGGCCGGCAGGCCGCAGCGCCTCGGCGAGGTCGCGGGGGAACGCCTCGCCGCCGCAGAGCCGGTGGCGCACCCGGTCGGGCACGCCACCGGCGGCCAGCAGCAGGCGCCAGGTCGCCGGGGTGGCCTGCAGGACCGTGGCGCCGCTGGCCCGGGCCCGGGCGGCCAGCGCGGCACCGTCACCCACCTCGGTGTCGGCGGCCACCACGACGGTCCCGCCGGACACCAGCGGCAGCAGCAGCTCCAGGACGGAGATGTCGAAGGACAGCGTGGTGACCGCGAGCAGCCGGTCGGCCGCGGTCAGGCCGAGCCGGTCCTGGAAGGCCAGCAGCAGGTTGGTCACCGCGGCGTGGGTGACCTCGACGCCCTTGGGCCGCCCGGTGGAGCCGGAGGTGTAGATGACGTAGGCCAGCCGGTCGCCGGTGGGCGGGCCGGCCGGTGCGGCACCCGCGTGGTCGCCCGCTTCGGTGCCGGCCTCGGCGCCCGGCCGGTCGCCCGCCTCGCCGCCCGGCCGGTCGCCCGCCGCGCCGTCCGGCCGGTGGAGGTCGACCACCGTGGCGACGTCGGCGCACAGCCCCGGCAGCCGGCGGCGGACGGCCTCCTCGGTGACCAGGACGCCCACGCCGGCGTCGGCCAGCATCATCCGCAGCCGCTCCGGCGGGAAGGCGGGGTCCAGCGGCACGTACGCGCCGCCGGCCCGCCAGATGGCCAGCACGGCGACGAGCAACCCGGCCGAGCGGTCCAGGCAGATCCCGACCGGCGACTCGGCACCGACCCCGCGGGAGCGCAGCACGCCGGCCAGGCGTGCGGCCCGCGCGTCCAGCTCCCGGTAGGTCAGCGACTCCCGGGCGTCCGCCACGGCGACGGCGTCAGGGGTGCGCGCCAGGGTGCGGCCGAACAGCACCGCGAACGTCGCGGGCTCGGGCAGCCGGCGGACCGGACCCTGCGCGTCGACCAGGATCCGCTGCCGCTCGGCGGGGGTGAGCAGCGGAGCGTCGCCGAGCGGGCGGTCGGGCACCGCCACCACCTCGCCCAGCAGCTGTCGGAAGTGGGCGGCGAACCGGGCGATGTCGGCCGGGTCGAACAGCTCCCTGCGGTAGGAGAGCGTGGCCGCCAGGCCGCCGTCGCCGGTGGGCACCGCGACCAGGGTCAGGTCGAACAGCGCGTCGTCGAGCTGGCTGTCCCACCACCGCACGTCGAGCCCCGGCCAGCGCGCGGGCTCGTGCTGGTAGTGGTGCAGCAGCACCGCGGACTGGAACAGCGGCTGCCCGGCGGCCTCCCGCCGCGGCGCCAGCTCCCGGACGACCCGGTCGAACGGCACGCTCTGGTGGGCGAACGCGTCGATGACCGTGCCCCGGACCCGGGCGACGGCGTCGGCGAAGGTCAGCTCCGGGCCGAGCGGGGTGCGCAGCGCGACCGGGTTGGCGAAGTAGCCGACGAGCGGCTCCGTCTCGACGTGGGTGCGGGCCGCCAGCAGGGTGCCGACGGTCACGTCGCGCTGTCCGGTGTACCGGGCCAGCAGCGCCTTGTAGGCGGTCGTCAGCAGCACGAAAGGGGTGGTGCCGCGCCCGGCGCGGGCGGCCCGCCGCAGGCCGTCGAGCAGCTCCGGCGGCAGGGTCAGCGGGTGCTTGCCGCCACCGGTGCGTCCGTCGACCGGCGGCCGGCGGCGCGTGATGGGCAGCTCGGCGCGGGCGCGGGGCGGCGCCAGCTGCGCCCGCCAGTACGCCAGCCCGGCCGCCAGGCCGCCGCCGGCCAGGGCCCGGTGCTCCCACGCCGCGTAGTCGGCGTACTGGATGGGCAGCTCGGGCAGCGGGGGTGGGGCCGGCTCGGCCGCCGACCGGTGCGCGTACCGGGTGGCCAGCTCCGTGAGCACGGTGCCGATGGACCAGCCGTCGATCGCGATGTGGTGGGTGGTGAGCAGCAGCACGTGGTCGTCGTCGGCCAGCCGGTACAGCGCCGCGCGCAGGACCACCCCGGCGGCCAGGTCGAACGGCTCGGCGAACGCCGCCCGCGCCAGGTCCCGCGCCCGCTGCTCCCGCTCTCCCGCGGGCCGGTCACGCAGGTCCACGACCGTGAACGGGACGGTCCCGCCCGGGTGGACGACCTGCCACGGCTCGCCGTCCACGTCGACGTAGCCGGTGCGCAGGATCTCGTGCCGCCGCACCAGGTCGCGCAGCGCCTGCCGCAGCGCGTCGACGTCGAGCGGGCCCGCCAGCCGCAGCGGCACCGCCACGTGGAATGACGCGTCGGCGGGGTCGAACTGGGCGGCCAGCCACATCCGCTGCTGCCCGGACGAGCACGGGAACCGCTGCGCGGCGCCGGTGCGGGGCAGGCGGGGGATGGCGGCCCCGGCGGCGACGCCGAGGCTGGCCAGCCGGCGGTCGAGCAGGGCCTGCCGATGCGGCGGCGGGTCGGCCGAGGGCGCGGGCGGCGGGTCGCTCCGGGGAGCCGGCGCCGGCGGCACGGCGTCGGCAGGGTGGGCGTGGGACGGCACGGGCAC
>DATMJT010000092.1:0-3048 GCA_035553735.1 Pilimelia sp. | reverse complement strand
CCGCCCGGAGCCCGGCCGGAAGACGGTGCTGTTCGGCGGCGGCCGACTTGCCGCGGACCTGTCCCTGCCTCAGCTGGACGCCCGCTGGGCCGCGACCAGCGCTGCAAACTCACCGGCCGGGGAGCCGGGGCCGGGGGCCAGTCATGTGCGAGCCGAGCTCTGGTCACAGGCCACCACCGCGGTCGCGCGGGCTGCTGACGCGGTCCGCGCCTGCTCCCCCACCGACCCGGAACAAGCCGGGGACATAGCTGCGGCCGCGGGCGGGGTGTTGACCGCGGCCGCCCGGCTCGTCGACGGCCCCGACGGCGGACCGATGACCACCGCCGCCCGGCTCTACGACCGCGCCGCTCGGAAGACCTACCGCCGAACTCCGTCGCCCAGCGATCCCGGCCGCGCCTTGCGCGGCGCGGCGCTGCAGCTCGCTCGGGCCGACCGGCGACCCGGGAAGCAGGAGGCCGCGCACGTCGCGGTCCTGCTCAGCCAGATCACCCGCCTCACCCTTGCGGTCAGCCGGCTTCGGGAGGCCCAGGGCCTGGCCGCGCAGGCCACCGCTGCCCGCTCCGCCGCGCTGCAGCTGCGGGCCGCCACCTCGGTTCCGCTTCCCGAGCCGGTCGCCGCCACAGCGCGCGAGTCCATCACTCGGCACCCGACTCCCCTGTCCGCGCCGCCAGCACTGCCGCCACCGCTAAGGGGGGGCGGTTACGGCAGACCTGTCCGACCACCCCGCGCCGGTCCTTGACCACGGCCCGAGCGCAGGCCAGCAGCCAGTCCTCGGGCCGCGGGTCAGGCCTGCGGCGCGATCGGCGATGACCGCCGCCGCAGTGAAACGGTCGGGGCAAGCCCGGCTCCCGTAGTGCGGCCTGCTGCGGAGCCCTCTGCTGCTCGACCTCAAGGCGGCGGCCATGCTCCAACCGAGGAGCGGCGCACCGACAGTCGGTGCAGTGCAGGATCAGGCCCGTGACGAGTTCCTGTCCCGACTGCGGCGCCACGTCCCTGGACCTGCTGGACGTACTGCCCGACCAGCGACGACGCATGAGCTGCGGCCGCTGCGACCACGTGTGGCTCGCCGGTGACGCTCAGCCCACGCCGACGCGTCGCCACGGCTCGCCACGCCCGCTGCGGTCCTACCAGGAGTCGAGGGCGGGCTTTCCTACACCCAAGCAGGTCGACCCCGACCGACTGAATCAAGTCGAGGCGCTCAAGAATCGCTTTCTCAAGGAGCACCCGATCCCAGCACCTCGGGTCGCCGAGTTCTGGGCTATGTACCAGCTTGTGTTCAGCGAGGACGGCTTGCAGCAGGCCGCCCCGAAGGCGCTCCACTACTTCGCCAACAGCCCGGTCGGCGCTTACGCGGGACAGATGACCGTCTTCAACAACGAGTGGAAGGAGCTGGGTCCGCAAGAGGGTGCCCGCAGGGTCACCGAATCGGTCAGCTATTTGCTGTACGGGCCGGCGGACGAGCCCCTGGAGGACCGGCTCACGTACCTCTTGCAGCCCGGCTGCCCCATCGGGATGAAAGGCTGGAAGGAGGCGCTGCTGACCAAGGTGCTATGCATCGTGCAGCCGGACCGCTTCCTACCCATCGTCACATACGGGAGCCCGGGGGTCGGCAAGCGAGCACTTGCCAACCGAATCTGGGGCCTGCAACTACCGCACGCGGATCGGACGTCGATGACGCTCGGCCGGCTGATCTTCTGGAGTAACGACTTGCTGCTCGCTCTAGCCGGGGGCGGTTTCGTACATGCCGAGCATGCCTCGTCATTCCTGTGGTGGGCCCGGGATTTCGAGTCGAACTGACGGCCTGCGGCACGACGCCCTCTATGGCCCCTTAGGAACGCGCCAGCGTGACCTGGCGGGTTGGGCGAGCCGGGCGGGGCTCCGCCGCCTCGCACCCCGAGCCGCGTGGGGTGCCCTCTGGGCTCCCTCGTCGTCCGCCGTCACTCCACGCCTCGAGTCTCCTGGTCTTCTGACTGTTGCTCGGAGTGATCCCCTCGCTCTACGCCAACCGCGGGCCGTGGTCCCGCTGGCTCCGGTGGGCTGGGTGCGCGGCCCGCGGTGCGGCGGGCGGGGGGAGGCTGCCGGCCCGCTGGCGCAGTGCGGCGCGGAGCTCCTTGCCGGCGCCGGCGGCCCGGCCGGCGGCGGCACGGACGCCGCCGGCCGGTGGGAGGGCGGCGCCCGCCGCTCGGCCGGCCGTGGAGAAGGCCGTGGCCGCTGTGCGGGTGTGGACGAGGGCGGGGTGCCGTCCGGCGTTGGCCTTGGGGACGGGGAGCCAGAGCAGGTGGGCCTGCTTGCGGGCGACGTCCTCACCGGGGCGGGTGAGCAGCCGGGCGTCCTGCCCGGCGGTCTGCAGGGTGTGGGTAAGGGCGCGCGCGGTGGAGCCGGTCTCGGTGAGCCAGGCGAGCGCCGCGCCGAGGTCCTGCCGGTCCCGGGTGGTCCGCAGCTGCCCGTAGATCTCGGTGACCAGCGGCCGTATTCGCGGGTCGGGTGCGGTGAGGGTGGCGAGCTGCGTCTCCCACAGCTGCTGCAGGGCGGGCAGCGCGGGCGCGATGTGCCGGCCGGTCTCGGTCAGGGCTGGACTGGTGCCAGGTTGGCGGATGAGCTGCTGAACGGTCTGCGCGCCGTAGGCAAGGAGCCGGGCGACGAGCCGGGCGTCGGTGGCCGCGATGCGGGAGCCGACCTGGTCCAGTACTGCGGTCAGGCGGCGCATCCCGTCGGGCAGGTCGGCGGGGCTGCGCAGCACGGCGGCCCGGGCCGGCGCGGCGTGCAGCAGTGGCTCCTGTGGCTGCCCGGCCGGCAGGTCGTGGAGCTGCGTGGTGAGGTGCTCGGCGGCCAGCCGCAGCACCCCGTGCGGCACGGGGTCGGTGAGCGCGGCGCGCTGCTCAAGGAGGCCGGGAGGAAGCCTGGCGGTGAGGTCGGAGTCGAGGTGCGGCACGGCGGTGGCCAGGTCGGCCAGGTCGGCCAGCGCCGCCCAGGCCGCGGGCCCGGGTAGGTCGGCGATCCGGTCGAGGTGGGGCTCGAGAGTGGCGGCGGCCCGGGCCGCCTCGACCC
>DATMJT010000091.1:0-4360 GCA_035553735.1 Pilimelia sp. | reverse complement strand
GGGACCGGCGGCGCGGCGGTCATCCGCAGCAGCCGCCACCGGCGCCGAGTTGGTCGCCACCTACCTGCAGCCGCTGGCGGCCGTGCCCTTCCTCGCCCGGCACATCCGCTACCACGCCCGCGTGAGCGCGATCGGCCGCGTCGGCGTGGACCGCGTCAGGACCGCCGGCCGCGAGCACGCCCCGTTCGTCGTGCGGCTGGCCACGGGCGAGGACGTGCTCGGCCGCGCGGTGATCGACGCCTCCGGCACCTGGGGCACCCCGAGCCCCCTCGGCGCCACCGGGCTGCCCGCCCACGGCGAGGTCACCGCCCGTGCTGCCGGCCTGGTCGACGGCGCCCTGCCCGACGTGCTCGGCGCCGACCGCCGCCGCTACGCCGGCCGGCACACCGTCGTCGTCGGCGCCGGCCACTCCGCCGCCAACACCCTGCTCGCCCTCGCCGAACTCGCCGAGACCGCACCCGGCACCACGATCACCTGGGCCACCCGCGGCGGCAGCGTCGACCGGGCGCTCGGTGGCGGCGACGCCGACGCCCTGCCCGGCCGCGGGGCGCTGGGCACCGGAATCCGGCTGCTCATCGACTCCGGCCGCATCGACCTGCTCACCGGCTTCGCCGTCCACGCCGTCCGGGTCGCCGACGCCCGCGCCGAGCTGGTTGCCGCCGACGGGCGGGCCCTGACCGCCGACCGCGTGGTCGCCGCGACCGGGTTCCGCCCCGACCACACCATCGCCGACGAGCTGCGCCTGGACCTGGACCCGGCGCTGGGCTGTACCCGCGCGCTGGCCCCGCTGATCGACCCCAACGAGCACTCCTGCGGCACGGTGCGCCCGCACGGCGTCGACGAACTCACCCAGCCCGAACCCGGCTACTACCCGGTGGGCATGAAGTCCTACGGCCGGGCTCCGACGTTCCTGATGGCCACCGGCTACGAGCAGGTCCGCTCCATCGCCGCCGCGCTGGCCGGGGACTGGACGGCCGCCCGCGACGTGCGGCTCGACCTGCCCGAGACCGGGGTCTGCTCGGCCACCCTCGGCGCCAGGGCGCTGCTCGCCGACGCCGCCGCCCGCCACGGCCTGGCCCCCGACCTGCCCGGGCGGCTCGTCGCGGCCGCCCTGCGGCACCTGCCCGGCGCCGGCACCGTCGCCGCGGCCACCCGCGCCGCCGCGGCGGAACTGGGCGTCGACCCCGAGATCGCCGTGCAGCTCGCCGCCCTGGCCGGCGACCGGTTCGAGGCCCCCGCCGCGGCGGCGACGCCGCGGCGGGCCGACCTCGGCCGCGCCGCCGCGCCAGCCGGCGCCGGTGGCGGCTGCTGCGGATGACCGCCGCGCCGCCGGTCCCCACCGTCACGGGCGGGGACCGGCCGGCCCGGCGCCAGCGGCGACTGGTCGCCGGCCTGGCCCTCAGTCAGACGATCGGGTACGGCACCCTCACGTACGCCTTCGCCGTGCTCCTGCACCCCCTGGCCGACGCACTGGGCACCAGCACCACCGTCATCACCGGGGCCCTGGCGCTCAGCATCGGTGTCGGCGCCGTCCTGGCCGTGCCGACCGGCCGGTGGCTGGACCGCTACGGCGGCCGCGCGCTGATGACCACCGGCTCGGCCGCCGGGGCGCTGCTGCTGGCCGCCCTCGCCCACGTGCGCACCGTCGGTCAGCTCTACGTGGTACTCGCCGGCATCGGCGCCGCCGCCGTCGCCAGCCGCTACGAAGCCGCGTTCGCGGTCCTCGTCGCCCGCTTCGCCCCGGCCCGGCGCGCGAGCGCGATCCTCGCCGTCACCGTGGTCGCCGGCTTCGCCAGCAGCATCTTCCTGCCGCTGACCGGATGGCTGGTCGACGCCCACGGCTGGCGCACCGCCGTGCTCGTGCTCGCGGGTGTCCAGGCCGTCACCGTGCCCATCCACGCCCTGCTCGTACCGCGCCGCAACACCCCGTCGCCCGGCGGCCGGCACGGGGTGCCCCTGGGCCGTGCCGCGGTCCGCGCCGCCCTGGCCGACCGCGGCTTCTGGCTGCTCACCGCCGGGTTCACCGCCCAGACCGCCGCCGTCACCGCGCTCACCGTCCACCTCGTCGCCGCACTGACCTCCTGGGGTCACCGGCCCACCACCGCCGCCACCATCGCCGGGCTGCTCGGGGTCCTGTCGGTCACCGGCCGCCTCGCCGTCACCGGCCTGACCCGCCGCTGGCACGCCAGCCACGTCACCGCGGCCGTCTTCGCCGTCCAGGCCGTCTCCGCCCTCGCCCTGCCCGCCGTCGGCGCCCACCTCGCCGGCGCCGTCGGCGCCGTCATCGGGCTGGGCCTCGGCTTCGGCGTGGCCACCATCGCCAAGCCCGTCCTGCTCGCCGAGCGCTACGACACCCGCCGCTACGCCACCCTCGCCGGCATCCTCCTCATCCCCATCACCCTCGCCAAAGCCGCCGCTCCCCTGGCCGCCGCCGCCCTACACACCGCCACCGGCGACTACACACCCGTGCTGACCGCCATCGCCGCCTGCTGCGCCCTCGCCGCCGCGGCCCTCGCCGCCACCGGCCCCCCGGCGACCAGGTCGGCGCGCCCGGCCGCCTCCGCGGCCTCGTCGCCCGACCCGGCCCCGGGATCAGGCCGGACGTTGCGTGCGGGCACGCTTGTCCGCCCGACTTCGCCGTAACGGGGACAGTACGTCCACCGGCACGCCGGCACCGTCTCCGGGTGCCGCCTCCCATCCGCGGAACCTGTCCGCGACCTGCCGTACGCGCCGGTCGTGCGGACCCACCGCGATGAAGAACAGCGACTCGTCCACCTCGCGGTCGTCTCCGCTCCCACGCCCGAGGCCCTCGCCGTCGGCCAAGGTGTCCCCGGAGCACCAGGCGCTGCCTGGACTCTGGTGGTCCACCGCGTTCCGCCGGGGATCCCGCCGCCGACTCGTGTCCAGGACGTTCCCAACGGTTCCCGGACGTTCCCAACGGTGACGTGATGGGGCAGCATGGATGCACGCAGTACACCGGTCGGTCCTCTTTTGAGATGGGCGAACTCGATGATGATCGCGCCGGCAACCGTGCGGCAGGTGGTGGCGGACGTCGCCGGTATCGCGTCAACGCGGGACAGCCCCGCGCAGCGGGCGGAGGCGTTGCTGGCACCGCTGCGGCGGATCACCCCGTTCGACGCGGCGCTGATCGCCCTGTTCGACCCGGAGCGTCGACGTCAGGTCCCCCTGCTACGGCACGGGTACGGCGACAAGGTACGGCAGTTCCTTACCGGCGAGCCGCTCACCGGCGACGTGGACCGGGTGGGTCTGCAGCGCCCCGGACGACCCCTGCGCGGCAGCGACATGCCGGTGCCCCTGGACACGCTACCCACCTGGTCGCAGTGCCTGAGCCCGGCAGGCTACCGGGAGACCGTCGGCGTCGCGTTGTGCACCCCCGACGGCCGCTACCTGGGCCTGCTCGGCACCCACTCCGAATCCCGCCGACCGGCCAGCAACGCCGCCTGCGCCCTGCTGCACCGGCTGACACCGCTGATCGCCCACGCCGTGGACCCGCTGCGCACCATCACCGCGGTAACCGACATCGTGACCGACGCCGTCGCCGCGGTGGTGACCACCCGCGCCGGCAACACCATGCCGTTGCCCGGGCTGCCCGACCACCGACTGCTGGCCCCCGCCTCACCGGTGCTGACCGCTGTGGACGCCCAGCTGGCCGACGGCGCCGTCCACGCCGCCTTCCTCTGCCCCACCGACGACACGCAGATGTTGCGGGTGACCGCCCTGGCGTGCCCACCGCTGCCGCCGGGCCACCTACGCAAGATCGTGCTGCTCTCCCCGCCGCCGCCCCTGCACGGTCTGACCCGCCGCGAGCTGGAGGTCCTCGGCCTGCTGGCCGAGGGGTGGCCCAGCGCCCGCATCGCCGCCACCCTGGCGATCACCGTGCGCACCGTCAGCTCTCACCTCGAACACATCCTGGCCAAGCTGGCCGCCACGTCGCGCACCGTGGCGGCGGTGCAGGCCCTGCGCCAGGGCGTCTACATTCCCCGGCAGCTTGTCCCGCCCCGGGTGTGATGGAGACGTTGATGCTCCCGGGTTCGTCGGAGCCGTCTTGGTTGGCGTCACGCCACGAACAGGGCGATCGGGCGGAGCCTCTCCTACTCGATCGGGGATGCGCGAGCTGCGGCGGGCGAACCAGCTCCTGCGCTGCGCGGCGTCCTTCTTCGCGGCGGCGCCGGACCGTCCGTCGCCATGGTGCTGTCTGGCTCCTACCGGCCGGGCGGCAGGTGCAGGATGCGGTGGGCGACCCGGTGGAGCCACCTGGTGTCGTGGCTGACCACCACGACGGCGGCCCCGCGCTGCGCCGCCCGGGTGAGCAGGGCGGTCACGGTGACCGCGGTGAGGA